>JBCDLV010000176.1:0-7325 GCA_038744895.1 Bacteroidota bacterium
GTCGATCAGGAACCGCAGCCCCATCGGAATCTCCAGCGAGAAGCTGGCGCCGCGACCCGGGGCCACGTCGACCGTGAGTTGCGTGTGCTTCCAGTACTCGAACTGGTCCTTGGCGATGTAGAACGGCACCCCGTGCACCTCGCCGATCTTGAGGTCACTCCGGCCCAGCTTGAAGTCGCCGTCGGCGTAGCACATCGGCGAGGAGCCGTCGCAGCAGCCACCCGACTGGTGAAACATCAGCGGGCCGTGCCGCTGGCGGAGTTGGTCGATGACTTCGGCTGCTTTGTCGGTGATCTGGACGCGAGGGGTCGGCATGGCAGGAGCAGTCGGTTGGTCAGTCAGAAGGAAGCGAACATGAGCCCACGGTACGGAACGCCTGCACCGGCGCCGAAGATCGTCGACAACGGGAGGGGCCAGCCGGAGTCGCCTCCCACTGGCCCCTTCCCTCGTGCAGTTGACCCCTAGAAGAAGCCGAGGGCGTCCTTCGAGTACGAGACCAGCATGTTCTTGGTCTGCTGGTAGTGATCCAGCATCATCTTGTGGTTCTCGCGGCCGATGCCGGACTTCTTGTAGCCACCGAACGCGGCGTGGGCCGGGTAGAGGTGGTAGCAGTTGACCCACACGCGGCCCGCCTCGATGGCGCGCGGCACCTGGTAGAGCTGGTGCGCGTCGCGCGTCCAGACGCCAGCACCGAGGCCGTAGAGCGTGTCATTGGCGATCTCGATCGCCTCCGCTTCGTCCTTGAACGTGGTGACGGCGACGACCGGTCCGAAGATCTCCTCCTGGAAGACGCGCATCGAGTTGTCGCCCTTGAAGACTGTCGGCTGGATGTAGAAGCCGGAGTCTGGGGCACCCGCGTAGCCGTCGCCGGAGTGGCTGGCGCCGTCGCCGCCCAGGTCTGGAGTGGCAGGCGTCGGCGTGGCGGCGCTGTTCGGGGCGTCCGTGGAGGCGTTGCCTGCGAGGGCCATCGCCGGCTCGGTCTCCTTGAACACGTCGCCGCCGACGAGTACTTCAGCGCCCTCCTCGCGGCCGATCTTGATGTACTTCTGGATCTTCTCGTACTGGTCGTTGGACGCCTGCGCGCCGACCATCGTCGTGTCGTCCAGCGGGTGGCCCACCTTGATGGCCTTCACGCGCTCGACGAGCCGCTCGATGAACTCGTCCGCGATGGACTCCTGCACGAGGATGCGGGACGGGCAGGTGCAGACCTCGCCCTGGTTGAGCGCGAACATCGCCGCACCTTCGAGGCACTTGTCGAAGAAGGCATCGTCCTCGTCCATGACGGACTCGAAGAACACGTTCGGCGACTTGCCGCCGAGCTCCAGCGTGACCGGGATCAGGTTCTCGGATGCGTACTGCATGATGAGACGGCCCGTCGTGGTCTCGCCCGTGAAGGCCACCTTGCGGATGCCCTCGTGCTGCGCGAGCGGCTTGCCCGCCTCGGGGCCGAAGCCGTGGACGACGTTGAGCACGCCAGCGGGGATCTCGTCCTTGACGAGGTCCAGCCACTCCATGATGCTCACAGGTGTTTGCTCGGCCGGCTTGATGACGACGCAGTTACCGGCGGCGAGGGCGGGCGCCAGCTTCCACGCGGCCATCAGCAGCGGGAAGTTCCACGGGATGATCTGGCCCACGACGCCGAGGGGCTCGTGGAGCTGGATGCTGACCGTCGTCGCGTCGTGCTCGGAAATGCCGCCTTCCTGCGCGCGGATCACGCTCGCGAAGTAGCGGAAGTGGTCGACCACCAGCGGGAGGTCGGCCGCGAGGGTTTCGCGGATGGGCTTGCCGTTGTCGACAGTGTCGACGCGGGCGAGGTGCTCGAGGTTGTCCTCGGTGATCTGCGCGATGCGGATGAGCATGTTGCTCCGCTCGGCGACCGACGAGAATCGCCACGTCTCGTCGAACGCCTTCTGTGCGGCGGCGACGGCGTTGTCGACGTCTTCCTCGCCCGAGCGGGCGACCTGGCAGAAGACCTCGCCGTCGATGGGCGAGGGGTTATCGAAGTACTCGCCCGTGGTGGGCTCGACGTACTCGCCACCGATGAAGTTGAGATAGCGCTCTTTGAACTGGGGACGTTCGTGCAGCATGGGACAGGGGGTAAGGAAAATGAGAAGTCGCCTGACCGGGGGATCCCCGGTACTTTACGGTGCCTTCAATAAACATCGGGAGCGCTTCCAGACCTTTTCTCGCGATCGCCTCTCGATAAATCGCGGGATCCTATCACCTCAGCACGCCATGGCCGTCGCTCTCTCGGACCGTCTCGCACGTATTCAGCGGGATCAACCGCCACAGGACCTCGTCGAGAACAAGGTCACGTTCGGGGCCGAGGGCGCTGCGTTTTCGGTCTACGACACCGTGCGGCCGGCCGAGCGCGTGGCGCTGGCGGCCGAAAACCCGCTCTACTGCGGGATGGTAACGGGCCAAAAAGTGGTCCACACCACGACGGGAGCGGCCATTCCGTTCCTTCCTCTGGAGTCCCTGGTGGTGCCAACGGGCCATACCATCGAGATCGACTTCCCCGGCGCCAGCGACGACGCGCCGACGACCTGCCTGGCGATCGAGATCGACCGGTCGCGCGTGAAGCGCGTCGCCACGCGACTCAATGAGACCGCGCCTCGGTCTCCGGACTCCGACGACTGGCGCTACGCCGACGAGGCCGTGTGTCACTTCATGAACACGCCTGGGATCGAGCACACCGTCCGCCAGCTGGTGGGTCTGTTCGTGGACGATGACCCAGACAAGGACGTACTCATCGACCTCGGCGTGCAGGAGTTGGTCGTGCGGATGCTGCGGGTCGAGGCGCGCAAGCTGTTGCTGGAGGAGAGCGCCCGACAGGCAACGCGCCACGGGCTGGCCGCGGCGGCAGAGATCGCCAAGCAGCGCCTTCACGAACCGCTGAAGGTATCCGATCTCGCCGAGTCCGCGTGCATGTCGGAGGCGACGTTCTACCGGGCGTTCCGCAACGAGTTTGGGATCACCCCGCTGGCGTACCTGACGCGCCTGCGCATCGACCGCGCCAAGCAGCTCCTCGCCGATCCCCAACGGAGCGTGACCGACGTAGCCGCAGCCGTCGGGTTCGGGTCTGTGAGCCACTTCATCCGCGTGTACCGCGCCTCCGTAGGAAAGACACCGAAGCAGGACCAGCTGGCGAGGGCATCGGTCCAGCGAGACCGGCCGCCTGCGCTGGTCAGCCGGGCAAGCCGCGGCGGAGGCTCTGCCAGCCCTTCGTGACGGGGTCGCGGCTCAGAAGACGTCGGGCTACCTTCGGAGCCAGAGCCGGAAACACAGACACGAGGCTCCGCATGCGTCTCGGCACGAACACCTCGGTGTGATTCTGTTCGACAGCCTGAGCGACAGCCTCGGCGATGGCTTCGGGCTTCAGCATAGGAATCATCGCGCTGGGCTCGACACCGTCCGTCATCCGTGTCTGAACGAGGGTCGGGCAGATCCAGCTGACACCGACGCCCTTCTTCCGCACCTCGCCTGCGAGCGCCTCGCAGAACCCGACCACGCCGTGCTTCGACGCGGCGTAGGCTGCAATCCCGGGCACGCCGACGTGGCCCGCCACGCTCGCCAGGGTGACGATGTGGCCTCGCTTCTTCTCTAGCAGATGCGGGAGCGCAGCGTGGACGGTCGCCATCGTTCCCAACAGGTTCACCTCGATGGCAGCGCGCCAGACATCCATCGTCTCCCCCGGCCCATCGCCGACGAACGGACCTGCTGGCGCCACGCCAGCGGACGTAACCACGATGTCGAAGCCCACCGCGGAGGCCGTCGCGACGGCTGCGCGGAGGGCAGGGCCGTCGGTCACGTCTGCAGCGAGGGCCGTGTAGCGTTTCCCAGATACCTCGACAAGAGCCTGCGTCTCCCGCTGGCGATCGGTATCGAGATCGATGCCGATCACGTCGGCGCCGAGACGGGCGACGTGCGCGGCCGTCGCCTGCCCGATGCCGAGAGCGGAGCCGGTGAGGAGGACCGTCGCGCCGGAGAGCGTCATGGTGAAGAGAGAAATCCGCCAGAACGTACCCGCTGCTGCCGTCAGAGGCCACCGGTGACCGTCCACGCCTCCGGCCGGTTGGTGCCCGCGAGCGACGCGGCCAGACGGAGCAGCCGCGCCTGCTCCGGCCACGCCAGCCGGCCCGCGGCGTCCTCCGCAGGGAGCCACGCCCAGGCGTCGTGCTCATCGTCGAGCTCAGGGTCTCCCTCTACCTCGGCGGCGAAGGCGGGCGCCCAGACGACGCGATCGCGTCGCCACTCGTAGAAGGCATTCACGGACGGCAGCGTCCACAACTGGCGTAGCCCGTAGCCGGAGCGCCAGCCGGTCTCCTCATCCAGTTCGCGGAGGGCGGCCTGCCACGCGGCCTCTTCTGCTCGAATCTTGCCGCCGATCATCCGCCAGCGGCCGGCGTCCGACCGGCCCGTCGCCCGTCGCACGACCAGCCACTCGCGACCTCCTCCTCGGTAGGGATACACGTCGACGGCGTGGGACGAGAGCACAGGCACGGCCGGAGAACGGAACCGGGGGCGGCGGGTTCTGAGCGCATGGGCATCGACGACGCCTCGATCTACCTCGTCATCGCAGCGACCTTCTTCGGGTTCATCGGGCTGGCGTGGATCCTCCTCTACCCGGTCTACCGCTTCATGAAGCGCCAGGAGCGGCTGGCAGACGACTGGACCGACGACGCCATCCGCCAGCGGGTCGCGAAGATGCGAGCGCAGAAGGCCTCGGCGGAGAAGGCAGAGGGCTCTGCCTCAGACGGATAGTCGGTGACTCCCCTGCCGAGATGCCCGCGGCAGGCATCTCCAGACCGTTGCCAACAGGACCTCGACGGGGCGCACTCGGTACAGCACCTGCTGGCGACGGCCGCCAGCGGAGGGGGCCGTAGAACCATCACTGCCGCGCAGGCTGGTGTCAGATGTAGATCCACGGGCGGAGGCGCTCCAACGTCTTCTCGCCGATACCCTTGACCTCGGTGATCTGGTCGGGGCTGCGAAACGGCCCGTTGGTGCGGCGGTACGCGACGATGCGTCCGGCCAGGGCGGGTCCGATCCGGGGCAGTCGCTGCAGCGCCGCCTCCGATGCCGTGTTGATGTTGGTGCGGACGGGCGGGGGTTTTCTGCTTCGCCTCGGCGCGGCAGCCGCCTCGACCGCGACGGACGCGATCTGGGCCGCGGAGGAATCTTCGGCAGGCGAATCGGCGACCGGCTCCGCCGATGCCATGAGCCCGAGTGGTGCGCCCGCGGGCTCCGCTGGCGTGGCCTCGATGACTGTCGTGTCGGCCGCCGCGGTAGCGAATGCGGCATCTGCGGCTGCGTAGAAATCGGCCGGGATCGGGTCCGCGGAGGCTTGCACGTGCTGTGCGGCGATGCCCCCGGTCAGCGCCAGGACGAGAGCCAACGCAGCGGACCCCTCTGGGCCGGTCAGCCCGAGTCTCGTTTGGAGCCGGTAGAGCCACCGCATCGCTTCAGGGACGTCGAAGCCTCATAGACCCGGGCGCGATACGTCGTGTAACGGCTTCGCCAGCGGCACCCGGCGGAGGCCGGTGCGTACGCCCTCGATGATCGTCCGCACCGACGCTGTTGTCCTGCACGCCTTCGACTACGGGGAGACGAGCCGGATCGTTCGCCTGCTGACGCGGCAGCACGGCGTCATCGGCGCGTTGGCACGCGGCGCGCGGCGCACGAAAAGCACGTTCGGCTCGACGCTCCAGCCCGGCTCGTACATCCAGGCCGTGTACTATCACCGTCCCCAGCGAGGCCTCCAGACGCTCAAGGAGGCGTCGCACGTCATTCGGTTTAAGAGGCTCGCGGCAGACATCCAGCGACTCGCGCTGGCGTTCCGCGTGATCGAGACCACCCGCCTGGTGGTCGAGGAGGGAGAGGCGCACCCGCTGGCGCTCGACCTCGTCGTCGGCGCGCTAGCGCACATCGACGACGCCGAAGCCAACGTCGCGAATGCCGTCCCGTGGTTCCAGATCCACCTGCTGTCGCTGCTCGGCTTTGCGCCAGCGGTCGAGCGCGAGGACGTGCTGGCCCTGGGCGACCAAGGTGGGCGCCTTGACCTGGACACCGGCGCCGTCGTCCCCGCCGGCGACGCACGCGGTGCCGGGCCCGCCGCCAGCCGAGCGGCGCTGCGGGCGTTTGCGGTCCTGGCACGGACGGACCTCGACACGGCCGGCCGGATGCGCCTCGACACGGACGTACGCCAGCAGGTGGACGGACTGGTCGGGGCGTACGTTCGCGCTCACACGGAGAGCACCATGCCGGAGCGCGTCCGCGATGTCGTGGCGCAGATGGAGGCCCGACTCCGCAGCCTAGCCGACCAAGTGACTCAGACGTAACGACTTGACGTGCCGCCGCGGTATACTGTGCGGAGTTGTGTGTCTACCCCCTCTTCTTCTATCTTCCCGGAGTCTCCGCCGCAGCCATGAGCCGCCGCCAGCTAACGCACAAGCAGCACGCCTTTCTCGAGTACCTCCGCGCCCACGTCGACCGCCACAAAGTCTGGCCGACCTACCGTGAGATCGCCGACCATTTCGCCTATCGCTCCCCGAACTCGGTCACGCAGAACCTCCAGGCGCTATCCAGAAAGGGGTTTTTGCAGCGGGGCCGGAACGGATACGCGCTGATCGAGCAAGAAGCCCGGGACGGCTCGGTGCGTGTGTGGGGCACGCTCCGCCGAGGGCGAGTGGAGCCGTCACCGTCAGATCGGCTCTCGTTGACGACCCTCTTTCCAGACCTCACCGGCCTTCGAGCTGTCGCGCTCGATAGCGAGACGAGGCGAACGGCAGAGCTAACGGACGCTCAATACATCTTCATCGCAGATGGCGAGACCCCCGAGGGCGGGACCGTCGTTCTCGTCGACGAGTCCCAGCTGGCGTTGGGACGTGTCGTCGCAGGCGGCGTTATCGAGTGCGACGAGCCTCTCGACGCGCCCCAGGTTCTCGGCCAGTACGCCGGCCACGCCGGACCCTATGGCATCGTCCGGCCCATGACACGGCCCATGACACGGCCTATGCTCCGCCCGAAGCGGGCCCAGGCTTAGCACGCCGCTTCGAGCGCCGACACCGCTCGGAACAGTAGACCACCGAATCCCAGTCACGCGCCCACTTCTTTCGCCACGCGAAGGGGCGCCCGCAAACGGGGCAGGTCTTGGTCGGGAGATGAGGCTTCTTGTGGGCCACCGAGGTTCGGAGTGCAGAGCTCGGAGACGACGCCCCGCGGGCAGGGTTCTGCGCCAGCGGAGGCGGACTCGGTTGTCCGGAACTTCTCCAGGGCCGCGCCTAGCCAGTCCCCAGTCCCCAGTCCCCAGTCCCCAGTCCCCA
>JBCDLV010000177.1:0-7186 GCA_038744895.1 Bacteroidota bacterium
GAGAAGAGCGGACAGGCGGGCCTCTCGATGCTCCGTAGGTTCGCCTCCTGGATGCCTGTGCCCTCCCCCGTCTGATGCTCGTCATCCCCGCGATCGACCTCCGAGGTGGCCGCTGCGTGCGGCTGCGCCAAGGACGTTACGAGGACGAAACCGTCTACTTCGACGACCCCGTCCGCATGGCGAAGCTGTGGCGGGTCATGAATGCGAAGGTGCTCCACCTGGTCGATCTGGATGCCGCTCGTACGACAGCCGCAGAGCAGGCCGACAACCGTGACGTCATCGCGCGCGTCGCGAAGGCGCTCGACGTACCCGTTCAGGTCGGCGGCGGCATCCGCACCCTGGACGACGTGACGCAGATGCTCGACCTGGGCGTCTACCGGGTCGTGCTCGGGACCGCCGCCGTCCGCAACCCCGAGCTGGTCTCGGAGGTGGTGCAGCAATTCGGCGCCAGCAGGATTGTCGTAGGGATCGACGCGCACCACGGCGAGGTGCGGACGGAGGGATGGGAGGCGGGGTCGGGCATCGGTGCCGTGGATCTCGCCGTGGACATGGAGCGGCGCGGCGTCCGCCGGTTCGTCTACACCGACATCAGCCGCGACGGGACGATGGAAGGCCCCAACATCGAGGCCTACCGGGAGATGACATCGAGCCTCGGCCGCGCCCGCGTTACGGCATCGGGCGGCGTCGGCGGCTACCGGGACCTGCTGGCGCTCCAAGCCATCGAGTCGTCGGGGGTCGACTCCGTGATCGTAGGCAGGGCGCTGTACGAGAACCAGTTCCCCTGCCAGCAATTCTGGTGCTGGCACCGAAAAGACGAGGTGGACCTCGATCGCTTCTCGACCGCCAGGCTGCTTCTCAACGGTTCAGGCTGAACGGCCGGGCATCGCCGAGGCCGCCCTCCACTTTCGATCTCATGGTCGCGAAACGCATCATTCCCTGCCTCGATCTGCACGGTGGCCGTGTCGTGAAGGGCGTCCAGTTCGTCGACCTCGTAGACGCAGGGGATCCGGTGGATCAGGCTCGCTTCTACGACGCCTCAGGCGCCGATGAGATCGTCTTCCTCGACATCACCGCGACGCACGAGGGCCGACGCACGCTCTACGACGTCATTCGCAAGGCGGCGGATGCCGTGTTTCTTCCGCTGACCGTCGGCGGCGGCGTTCGCTCCGTCGACGATGTCCGGGCGCTCCTCGATGCCGGCGCCGACAAGGTGTCGATCAACTCGGCTGCGTTGCGCGACCCGGACCTCCTCACCCGCACGGCGGATGCGTTCGGTAGCCAATGTGTCGTGTTGGCGATCGATGCTAAAAGGACCGGGACGACCGCCAGCGGGTGGGACGTCTTCACCCACGGCGGACGACGAGCGACGGGACGGGACGCCATCGAGTGGGCTCGGGAGGGCGTCGGTCGTGGAGCCGGCGAGCTCCTCGTGACCAGCATGGACCGCGACGGCACCAAGGCGGGGTACGACCTCGACCTCCTCAACGCCCTGGACGATGCCGTCGACGTGCCCGTGATCGCTTCGGGCGGTGCTGGAACGCTGGACCACCTCGTCGAGGGGCTGCGGGACGGGCGTGCAGATGCCGTTCTGGCGGCCTCGATGTTCCACTTCCGCGAGACCACCGTCGCAGAGGCCAAAGCGCATCTGGCAGAGGCGGGCGTCGCGATCCGACCGGTATGAGCAAAGACCTGGGTTCACGGCTCTTGCGGATCGGGCTCTGGATCGTCGGAGGGTTCCTAGCCTTCGTCGGCGGCTACCTGGTGTGGGCAGCCGTCACCAACCCCGACGTTCGCCTCAAGCAACCATCGTGGGTCGAGGGCACCTTCGACCACTCGTTCTGGCTGCCCGTGCTCCTGGTGACCATCGGAGGAGCACTTCTGGTGGGCTGGGTGCTCTGGATCGCGTATCGGCGCATGCAGCGTGGAGAGGATCTCTACGAGAACCGATTGGGACAAGGACTCCGCCGACGTCAGGAGAAGCACCTCGATCACGACTAGCTTCCGGAGCGGCGCCACCCGCCAGCGGGCACCTCAACCGCGCGGAGGGTCCCGCTGGCGGCCGAGAGGGTGCACCGGGCGCCCCCGCTCTGTGTCGGCTCTACCTTTCCAGCCCCTCTTCTGCTGCCTGTGTATCCCCTCCTCGCCAGCTGTTGCCTTGTCGCGGCCTCCACCTGCGTCGCAGCCGCGCAGCCGGGGACAATCGACCAGCCTACCCCGGTGATCCGGCAGATGGGCGGCTCGTGGGGAGACCTCCGCTCTGACCTCGAAGAGCCCGCCTCAGGAGCCATACCGGAAGGATCTGGCACCCTCTATTGGACGGTCCCCGATGAGCCCGATATCTCTCATGTCGCACTCAAGATCGTGGATGGCGTCAACCACACGTTCGTGATCCACGTGGCCGATGGGAGCGGCGCGGTGCTCAAGGAGTTCCGTGCGATGATCGGCCGTGAGGCCCTCGACTCGATGACCGATGATGGGTACTTCGACCTCACACAGTCAGCGTCTCCATTTGGAGCCACAGGGATCGAAGGAGTCACGGTCGAGGTAGGAATCTTTCCCGAGTGGGCCACGATGGTGTTCCGGATCCGGTCGTGAGGCTCCCCTGCACCCACTGACACGACTCGCTGCCTGCTGAAACGCGATGGGACTGTTTTCGAAGGAGCCGACGTCGTACTTCCCCGTCTCGACGGGGCGCCGGATGGATCACTCCACGTTCCGGATTCCCCATGACCTCCCCGCGGACGCCACGCTCTTGATCGTCGCTTTTCAGGATTCACTGGACCCGTTGTCAGACCAGTGGGCCCGCCTTGGAAGTCGGCTTGCAGACGCGCACGACGGGCGGTTCGCCGTGTTGGAGACACCTATCGTCAGCGCCGCATTCAAGCACCTTGGCGGGCTCGGCACCATCGGCGTCCGGCATCAGATCGACTCGGAGGACGAGCGTGACCGTACGGTGCCGCTGTTCGTCGACACCAAGCGATTTCGGAAGGTGCTGAGGCTCGACGCGTCCGACGTGACGGCTCTACTGGTCGCCCGTGATGGGCGCATCGCCTGGCGCGGCGACGGCGAGATCGACATGGAGGAGATCGCAGCGTTGGAGGCTGCGATCGAGGATGTACTGGGGGCACCGACGCCGCCATACACGGACCACCCGGACGTCAGCGACGAGTCCCCTCCCGCTGACTCGTCGCCAGCGGTGGACTCTGACCCGGTGCCCTGAAGGATTCGCTTTCGATGGCCGACGACGTTCCGCTCATCTGGCACCAGCCGTTCACGGTTCGTGCCTACGAAGTAGGACCAGATGAGCACGCGTCCGTTCTCACCATTGCGGACTATTTCCAGGAATCCGCTGGCGAGCACGCGAGCGCCGCGGGCGTCGAGTCGTTCGCATTGCCCGACGGCACCGGCACCTGGGTGCTGTCGCGACTCCACCTCCAGATCGCCCGCCGCCCTGCGATGCGCCAGCGGGTGACCGTCGAAACGTGGCCTAGTGGACGCGATGGACTCCGGGCACTCCGTGAGTACCGCCTGCTCGACCAAGATGGGCACGTCCTCGCACTCGGAACGAGCGTGTGGTTCGTCCTGCACGTCGAGCGGCGGCGGCCTGTGCGACTGCCCGACCAGCTGGCGCGGTTCCAATCCGACGACCCCGAGCGCGTCCTGCCGCTGCCTGCGGAGCCGGTCGCACCAGACACCGTCGATCACAGCGCTTCGTTTCGAGTGCGGCGGTCCGATCTCGACCGCGTCGGCCACGCGAACAACGTGCGGTTTGTCGAGTGGACGCTGGAAGGCCTGCCGGACCACAGCGGACTCGCCGGTATTGACCTGGTTTACAAAGCGGAGGCATCCGCTGGCGACGACGTTGTCTCCGAAGCGGGTCCGCTGGTCGACAGCACCCGGCGCCACCGACTCACACGAGCCTCCGACCAACGCCTCTTGGCCTTAGCGCGCACCACATGGACTCCGCACGACGCTACCTCCTCCCTGCCATCATCGTCCTGATCGCGTTCATCGGATTCCAGCTCTTCACGGGCGGAGGTGAGACTGAACCCACGGACGACGTCGTCGAGGCCATCGCCGCTGGCGCCCAGGTGATCGACGCGCGTTCTGACGGCGAGTACGCCAGCGGGCACATCGACGGCGCCGTCCATGCGAACGTGCTCTCCGGGGGCTTCCGCCAGCGGGTCGACGGCCTGGAGCGAGAGGAGACGGTGTACGTCTATTGCGCCTCCGGCACGCGGAGCGGGCGCGCGGCCTCGATCCTGGAGGAGATGGGCTTCGCCCGCGTCGTCAACGCAGGCGGACTCGCGGAGCTGCAGCGGGCGGGGGCGCCGGTGACGCGCTAGAGGGCGATCGCCGTCGCGTTGAGCACGTGCTCGACAGAGCGGATCCGGTCGAGTGTCGCCTCGTCAGGGTCTCCGTCGAAGCGGATCCGTGCGCAGGCGGCCTCTGCGCCCTCGAAAATTAGGTTTTCCATCTCCTGGACGTTCCAGCCCGCCTCACGGGCTTCTCCGAGCACGCCCGCGAGCACACCTACCCGGTCGAGGTGGCGAACCGTGAGCAGGTGCGTAGCCGGCGTTTGCTCCGCGAGGTTGACGCCGTTCTCAACCTGCCCCGTCTCGGCGTAGGTGAGGATTACCCGAACGGCTTCGCGACCGATGGCTTCGCTCGCCTCGGAGGTCGACGCACCGATGTGGTGCGTGATGTAGGCATCGGCCGCCAGCGGGTGCTGAAACGGCCCGGTCTTGGCCGAGGGCTCGCCCGTTGGCACGTCGGTCGCGTAGCGGATCCGACCACTGCTGACGTCCTTCGCGATGGCGTCCTCGTCGACGACGTCGGCGCGGGACGTGTTGATGAGCGCAGCGCCGTCGCGCATGGCCGAAACGAACGGCCCACCGATCAGGTGGCGCGTCGCAGGGGTCGACGCGACATGGACAGACACCACATCGGCACCGCTGGCGACCTCGGTGGGAGTCGCCGCACGTGTGATGCCAAGCTTGCGGGCCGTCTCGTCCGTCAGCGAGCGGCTCCAAGCGAGAACGGGCATCCCGAAGGCGCGAGCCCGCTCGGCCATCTCCTGTCCGATGTTGCCGAGCCCAACCAGGCCAAGAGTCCGACCGCGTAGGCCGCTGGACTTCGAAAACCCCTTCTTGTCCCAGGCTCCATCGCGCGCGGCGATCACGTTGTCAGGAATGCGCCTGTCGAGAGCCAGAATGAGTCCGAATGCCAACTCGGCGACGGCAGCGGCATTCTTCCCAGGACAGTTGGCCACGAACACCCCACGCTCAGAGGCACCGGTCACGTCGATGGTGTCGACGCCAGCGCCGGCCCGAACGATCAGCTCCAACGTCGGGGAGGCATCCAGAGCCACTGCGCTCACCTTGGTCGAGCGGACCACGAGCACCGCTGGCGTGTGCTCGCGGAGCGCGTCCGTAAGCATGTCCCCCGCCAGGCCTGCGTTTTCGATCACATCGTGTCCCGCCTCGCGAAGGTGGCGGAGTGCATCCGGTGACAGTGTATCAGCGACAAGAATGGTCATGCGATGTCCTGACGGAGCGGATAGGGGGAAAAGGCCACCGGGACCTCGTACTGGGAGCCGAGTACGGCAGGCCCCAGAGTCTCCGCTGGCATGGCCTGTTGGATGGCTGGAGCCACGTGTGCATTATCCGTGTGCAGAGCGGTGCAGCACGCCAGCGGGTGGCTCTAGGCACGCCAGCGGGCTACTCGTCCCAGAACGTGTGGACCAGGAGTCCGCTTCGAAGCTTGGGCTCAAACCACGTGGACTTTGGAGGCATGCGCTCTCCGGCGTCAGACACGTCCATGAGCTCTTCCGGAGCGGTGGGGTACATCGAGAACGCGATGTCGACCTCGTCCGAGTCGACGAGGCGCTCGAGCTCTTCGGTCCCTCGGATGCCACCCACGAACGCGACGTTGGCATCGGTGCGCGGGTCCGTGATCCCGAGCATCGGCTCCAGAACGAACTCCGCGAGACGGGCCACGTCCAGCGTGTCGGCGACGCCATCGCGTTCGGTTTCGGGCAGCTCCAGGGTGTGCCACCCATAGTCCATGCCGAGGTAGAACGCGACCATCCCGAAGGTCTCCGGCTCCGGGAAGAGCGCCTCCTCGACGTCGAACCTTCGCCTGAGCTGGTCGAGAAACTTTCCCTTGCCAACGGGGAGGTCGTTCACGACGCGGTTGTACGGCATGATCTCCATCTCGTCGAACGGAAACAGCACCGCCAGGAAATGGGCTGCAGGCTCTGCGTGCTCGTCTCCTGTGTCCCCCAGCTGGCGGGCAGCACGTGACGCAGCGGCACTGCGATGGTGCCCGTCGGCGACGTACAGGACGTCGACTTCCTCGAAGGCGGCGCTCACTGCGGTCGGGTCTTCGAGAGCCCAGACGGTATGCTGGACGTAGTCCTTGGCCTGGAAATCGTACAGAGGGTCAGTTTCCATCGCTGCCGACACCGCGTCGTCGATGTCATCATGCCCCTGGTAGGCTAGCATCACCGGCTCAGCGTGCGCTCGCTGCGCGACGACGTGACGCGTCCGGTCGTCCTCTTTGTCGGGACGCGTGTCCTCGTGCTTCAGGATGGTGCCCTCGTCGTACTCCTGAGTCGAGACGAGCCCGACGATGCCCGTCTGCTCCCGCCCGTTCATGATGAGGCGGTACACGTAGAGCGTCGGCGCGGCTTCGCGGACGAATGAGTCGGACGCCGCCAGCTGGCGCAGGGCCTCGGCTCCGGCTTCGTACACGGCATCGTCGTGCTCATCGACGCCCTCGAGTCCAATCTCGGGCCGAACGACGTGCAAGAATGAGCGATCGTTGCCGGAGGCAAGCTCGCGGGCCTCTTCGGTCGAGATGACGTCGTACGGGACGGATGCGACGTGCTCGGCGTGTTCAGGCGCCGGTCGAAGCGCGCGGAACGGACGGACGGAGGCCATGCGGGGTTAGCTAGGGGCGTGTTTCATCCCCAAGATAGGAGCGAGACCCTCCGCCGCCGCACAACGGGGACCGTGATCTGTCGCCAGCAGGGGGATCGGCTTCACTTTGACTCCACTGCCTTGCCGGCATTACCCGGGTATATTAGACCCAGATACCGCGGGGTGGAGAAGTGGTATCTCGTCGGGCTCATAACCCGAAGATCGGGGGTTCGAATCCCCCCCCCGCAACCAGCCGCCAGTCC
>JBCDLV010000178.1:0-7181 GCA_038744895.1 Bacteroidota bacterium
AGCGCGGACGATGCCGACGAGGCCGTACGCGCACTCACGCAGGCCGGCTACCGAGCGACGCGACGCTAGGCATCGTCGGCAGGCAACGGCCCATCGAACGCAGCAGACGACTGCCCGACATCCTTCAAGTCGGCGGCTCCACCGCGGTCCGCGCCCACGACGACGTTGTCTGAGTCGATACGGCGCTCCACCGTCACCTGAAAGCGCATGAAGTCCTCGGCGTCGCCTCCGGGGCTCGCCTCCTCTCCGGAGACGGGAATCGCCTGGATCACGCGCCAGCCCTGTCCGATCTGGCGGCCGATCTCAGTCATTCGTGCGTCTTCTCCGTCGTGGTCCTCGACGTTGACACTGACGAGGAGGGTCTTGAGCTCTTTCTGCATGAGAGGTATGAAGAGTGGACTCCACAAACGCGACCCCGCGCAGAGGGTTCAGATGATCCCGCGGGCGTGTGCCCAAAAGATGGCGGCTGCATGGACCCCATGCGCGATCTCGCCAGCCTCGACCAAGGCGACTAGGTCACCTGACGCGACGGTAAGGACGCGAAGGTCCTCGGTCTCGTCGAGGACGGGCTCCCCCGCACGCCGGCACTGATGGGCGACGAAGACGTGCCCGTAGTTGGTGTGGCGACCGGGCTCGACGGCCAGCTTTCCCAACACGTCGAGCTGTCCGCTGGCGTACCCCGTCTCCTCGGTCAGCTCCCGCGAGGCTGCCTCGGCTGGCGACTCACCGGTGTCGATGGCGCCAGCGGGCAGTTCGAGGATCGTGCGGTCGATGCCGTAGCGGTACTGCTCGACGAGAACGGCATCCCCGTGCTCGGTCAGCGGGAGCACACAGGCCCAATCGGGATACTCCGCGACGTGGTACTCCTCCAGGACCGCGCCCGTTGGCAGGCGAACGCGGTCGACGCGGAGCCGCATCCACCACCGGTCAATGAGCGTCTTCGACGCGAGTGGGGTCCACGGGCGGATGGAATCAGCCATTCGTCAAGCTAGCGCGCGGTGCCCCTGGCGAGGCTGGCTGAAAGAGCGTGAAGACGTCGATCACCCCCCCTCCCCTTCGTTGACGTCACCCCGCCGCGGCCCGTACCTTCGTGATTCGAGCGGCGCACCCGTTCACATGCGAGACTAGCTCAGCTGGTAGAGCGCCACCTTGCCATGGTGGAGGTCGCGGGTTCGAGTCCCGTGTCTCGCTCTCTTGTACCGACGCCTCGGCCACCTCTGGCTGAGGCGTCGGTGCATTCGACCAGCACTTGGAGGCGGAATTGGGCCGTTGGGCTCCACGCGCCTCGGGTGCCAACCGGATCCTATCCGCTCGAACGGCCGGGTCTGGGCGTCGCGTTTATTCTCCTGCGGCACGAACGCGTGCGGTCACATGCGGTCTCTGATCCCGTTGATCCTCCTCCTGGCCCTCGGAGGCTGCACGTTCCAGGAGCCGTTGGACATACCGATCGCCAGCGGGACACTCCCGACGCTGGGAATCGCATTCCCTCCGGTGGCCGATGCGGAGCAACGCGCCCTCACGCTTGAAGCTCTCTCTGACCTGTGCACTCGCCAGGTTCGGCTGGCACAGCCATGGGGACTTCGCGAGCCGGAGCGCGACCGGTTTGTGTGGGGTCCACTCGACCGACGCTTCCAAAGCCTTGAGTCCGCTGGCGTCGAGGTCTTGCTGACCCTGGAACTCAAAGGCCTACCCGACTGGCTCGATTCCTTGTCCCAGGGCGAGCAAGAGGCGGAGTTCAGGGAGTATGTCCGCGCACTGCTAGACCGCGCAGGCCCTAGCCTCACGGCGATCCAGTTCGGGAACGAATGGACATGGGAGTTGGACCGGTATGTCGGAGGTGATGTCGATGCCTTCGTCACTTTCGCGACGGTCCTGGCTGAGGAGGTCGCCAGGCGCCCTGTGACTGGTCGACCGGAGGTTGTCCTGGGGTCGTTCTCGATCGGTGGGCTCCATGGGCTGGCGTTTCTTCAGGGCCGGATCGACAACGTGTACTTCGGGGATACCCCTCTGTACGCCGACCAACAGCTAGAGGAGGCGCGTGCGAATGGCGATGCTGCGCTCGAGCGCTATCGCACGATCGTCGGCAGCATCCCGTACAGCGCGATCGACCTGCATTTCTACGACGACGTCTGGAACTGGCCGACCTACCGCGAGGCCATCGACCAACTCCTCGTCGAGTCGGGCCGTGATCCACAGCGGATACAGTTCGTAGCGAGCGAGTTCGGAGGGCCCCACCCGACGCTGGAGCCCGCTGGCGAGGCGTTTGCGGCTCGGCGTATCCGTCAGTACGCCGAGGTTCTAGGGCAAATCGGCATCGAGCGGGCGTACGTCTTCAAGCTTGTCGAGGAGCCGGGCGCCGACATCGCGCATCCGAACTCCTTCCTCATCGACGCCGAGCTACGGCGGACCGCGTCCTTCACATCCTTCCAGGATCTATCGTGCGGGTAAAAACCGGCCGATACTCATCGGCCCATCGGGGATGCCGACGATCCGTGATGGCATCGAAAGCCGACACGTATGCGACTCCGTCGGGCAACCGTCCGAAGCGACATACGTTCTGATAGGACTGGCACGAGAACCCCCTGTAGTGGCCGCTCCCATTCTCCTGTTCGATGGCGTCTGCACCCTCTGCGATGGTGCCGTCCAGTTCGTGATGCGGCACGACGCCGCGGAGCGGTTTCAGTTTGCCTCGCTCCAGTCTGACGCTGCGCGCCCCTTCTTGGAACGCGCTGGACTCGGGAGCGACTACCTCGCGAGCCTGGTCCTGGTCGACGAGCACGGGGCCATTCACACAGGGTCGGATGCTGCCCTCGGGGTCGGACGGCGCCTCGATGCTCCGTGGCGCCAGCTGGCGACGGCCGCACGCATTGTCCCGCGACCGCTACGGGAAGGTGTCTACCGCCTCATCGCACGGAGCCGGTACCGGGTGTTCGGTAAGAAGGATGAGTGCCGGCTGCCGACGCCAGCGGAGCGCGAGCGCTTTCTGGAGTACGGCTGAGGCCACACCAGCTAGCACCAAATCAATCCGTCTCGTCTCGTCGGGCAGAGCAGGCTTTCTCGCTTCGCCAGCGGGAAGGCGAAGCATCTCGTTTGATTGTGGCCTAAAGGAAAGCAAACGTTCCATCTTTGGACCTCATGACAACACAGCGTTCCGAGGGTGCTGGCGTTGTCGAAGCTGTGTCGTCGCCCAATCTGCCCCATGCGCCTTCTCTCTCTCGCTCTGGTGCTCGCTGCATGCGCAGCGCTCCCAGCACAAGCTCAGGACGTCATCCGTCCGTCTCTCCGGTCGACGTTCGTCGTGCCCTCGTTGCCAGGCGAGCCCGTACGCGTCACGATCTATGCGCGCCGGCCACCGGACCAAGGGCGCCTCTCGCGCCGCTACCGTGGCTTGAGGGTTCAGCGCGCCCCTCAGCGCTCGGTTCGGGTGCTGCGCGCCCGCCCTGCCGCCCAGCTCTACCGGTCGCCGCACCACGCGTTCGTGCGGCGCGGCGGATCGTTCTTCCCGGTCGTCCCGAGCCGATAACCAACACCCCGCTGGCGGCCAATCCGCCAGCGGAGCTCTGCGGCGGCTGGCTTACGCGTCCTCGGCGTACTTGACGGAGCAGCCATACGGAACGGTCGTCGCGGGGTCTGCGGCGCGTCCCTCTTGAGCAGCGGCGATCGCTGGGACCACGTAGTTCTCTGCCCCCTCAAGGTCCGCTTGGTCTGCCGTAGGCGTGTCGTCGATCGCGCCGTTGTAGACGATCTGCCCCTCGGCATCGATGACGAACATGTGCGGCGTCGTCTTGGCGTCGTACATGCGACCCACGTCTCCGGTGGGATCCATCAGCACGGCTGTCTGGAGTCCGCCCTCCGAAGCCGTGCGCTCGTTCATGACATCAGCTTCGAAGTAGCCCTGTTCGCCCGGCGCTGAGGACACGATGGAGAGCCACGTCACGCCGTCGTCGGCGGCCTGCTGCTGGAGGGCCTGCATGTTCTCCCCTCCGTAGTGCTTGCCGACGTAGGGGCAGTCGTAGTTGAGCCATTCCAGCACCACAACCTCGCCGCGGAAGTCTGCCAGCGCGTGCTGCTCCCCGTTGGTATCGACAAGGGTGAAGTTGGGAGCCATCGCTCCCGGCGTGGGCGCCTCCTCCGCAGACGTCGTGGCTTCCGTTTCCTCAGACGTCGAAACATCCGCGTCGGCAGACTCCGCTGGCGCGTCGTACGGATCGGCACACGCGGCGAGGACAAGAACAAGGGCGAGAGAAAGGATGCGCATGGGTACAGGGTGAGGCGTGGACTGGCTCAGCTCTCGGCGACCGCTGTCGGCACAGAGTCCAAGGCGTCGAGAACGATCTGGGGTGTGAGGACTTCGGGGAGCAGCATCGGCTCCTGCCCACTGCCCGGGTAGAGGACGTACAGGGGTACGCCCGCCCGGTCGAAGCGTTCGAGGGCTGCGGTAATCTCGGGGTCTTCGTTCGTCCAGTCGGCGCGGACTGTCGTGACGCCCTTGCTCGTGAACGCGTCCTGCACAGCGGGACGATTGAGTGTCGTGCCTTTGTTCACTTGGCACGTCATGCACCAGGTGGCCGTAAAGTCGATGAACACGGGCTGCCCGTTTGCGACGAGCTGCTCGAGCTGATCGGCGTCGAACGCTTCCCAATTCCCGGATCCGCCAGACGCAGGCCCGCTGGCCGCTGCCGTCGGGGAAGATGTCAGGATCACCACGATGGCGACCGCGCCTGCGGTGATCGCAACCGCAAACGATCGAGCGATCACCCGCGCTCTGCGAGAGGCATGGCTCGGCCAGCGGCCCCACGTCCACGCCGCGAGGCCGACAAGCACGAGCGCCAGCAGCAGTCCAGCCGCCCCGTCGATGCCGACCTGGAGGCCGAACACCCACACCAGCCAGACGGCCGTCGCCAGCAGAGGGAAGGCCAGAATCTGACGGAGTGTCTCCATCCACGGTCCCGGGCGCGGCAGCTTGCGGACCAGGGAGGGACGGAACGACAGCACCACGTATGGAACGGCCATGCCCACACCGAGAGATGCGAAAATGGCGAGGGCGATCGGCGCTGGTTGTGCAACAGCGAAGCCTAGCGCGGCTCCCATGAATGGAGCCGTGCACGGCGTCGCCACGATGGTCGCGAGAACACCTGAGAAGAAAGCCCCACCGAGGCCGTCGTGTCGGTCCAGGCGGCCGCCAGCAGCGGCCAGCCCCTCGCCCATCGAGAACACGCCGAACAGATTGAGCGCCAGCAGCACCATCAGCACGGCCAGGGCCGACACGACGAGCGGGCTCTGCAACTGGAATCCCCATCCGAGGGCGTCGCCGCCGGCTCGAAGCGCCAGCAGGACGCCTGCGAGTGCCAAGAAAGACAGCACCACGCCCGCACCGAACGCCAGCCCATGTGCGCGAAGCGAGGCGTCCGGCGCCTCCCGCCCGTTGACGAAGCCTAGGATCTTGATGCCCAGCACGGGGAACACACAGGGCATCAGGTTGAGAATCAGTCCGCCAAGCAATGCGAGGCCGAAGGCGGAGAGAAGCCCCATGCCGGAGTCCGTGGCAGCCTCTGCTGTCGCGGCCTCCGCCGTGGCGGCAGGCGCTACGACCAGCGCGTTCACCTCGACGGCCTCGCCATCCGCCCAGGCGAGCACCCCCACCAGTTGGTCCGGAGTGTCGCTGGCGTACGCAGAGACCGGCAACCGGGCCGCCCAGGCACCGCCCTCAGCCGTGAATGTCGGTCGAGCCGAGTGGTCGAGAACGCCGTTCTCACCCGGGAAGAAGGTCGCATCCGACAGGTCAACGTCGCCAGCGGGCTTCACCGTCAGCAGGATCTCGTCCCCGCTGGCGATCGCTGACGCGGTCCAGCCATCCCCGTCACCCGGGAGGGCGGCCATCGCGTCGGCGAGGTCACCGGTCTCCGCGGTCTCGCCTATCGGTACTGTCAGCGCAGCGGTCGCTTCGGCCTGAAGGCACACATCGGCGCAGATCAGCCACCGCGCGTCCGCCTCGATGGCGATGGATCCGCTGGCGGTATCGGGCACGTCGATGCGCGTGACGAAGGCCGGGGATCCGTAGTGGACGAAGGTCGTCAGGCCCGCGACGTCGTAGATCTCTGGGACGGGATAGCGGACGTCCCCCGCCGTCGCGCCCTCCGTGAGCGACCACTCCACGCGAAGTGGCTGACCGCTGTCGCCGGCGTTTTGCCAGTACACGTGCCACTCCTCCTCGACGTCGATGACCAGGGCGAGGTCGAACGAATCGCCGGGCGCAACGGAGGAGACAGACGCGACGAGCCGAGCCTCCGAGTGAGGGCTCGGATCGTCTGGCGCCTGAGCGCTGACGGACCCGACCAGGGTCAACGCCAGCAGAGCCACGCATGGAAGTGTGCTACGCATGTCGGTCCAACGTACAGAACGTCTCGTCAGTTTTGCGACGCATCGGATTCGCGGTCCCTTACGAACCTGCTGGCGGAGGCTTCGGTACCACAGGCTCCTCCCCTTCTCCCCTCGAATGCCCGACCGTCGCGCCGCCGATGCCCTCCGCTCCCAGATCCTATCGTTCTTAGAGAACCATCCGGACCGGGCCTACCGAGCCAAGGAAATCTCACGAGCGCTCCAGATCAAGAACCAGGGCCGCTACCAGGCCTTGTTGGAAGCGTTCGACTCGATTCGTGACTCCGGGGACGCCGCTGGTATCCGCGGCGGCCGCCTTCAGCATCGCGGCAACGAGTCGGAAGCTGTCGGGAGGCTTTCCGTGACGGCTCAGGGGTTCGGCTTCGTCGAGGCCGAAGACGGGACAGAGTACTTCATCCGGGCACGACGCATGCGGACCGCCCTCGACGGCGACCGTGTGCGCATCGCGCTCGCAGCCGACACGCGCAACCGACCCTCCGACATGAAGCGAGAGGCGGAGGTGATCGAGGTAATCGAGCGCGGCCGCCAGCGGACGGTCGGGACGTTCTCGGTGACGGGCAAATCGGGCTGGGTCGCCCCAGACGACAATCGCCTGACGCACGACGTGTTTGTCCCCCGAGACGGCTGGAATGGCGCCACGTCCGGAGACAAGGTGGTGGTGACCATCGACGTGTTCGATGATCCACGGGCGTCGCCAGAGGGCACGATCGTCGACGTCTTGGGGCCCGCCGACGCACCCGGCGTCGATGTGCTGGCGCTCGCGATGGCGCATGGCGCGCCGA
>JBCDLV010000179.1:0-7170 GCA_038744895.1 Bacteroidota bacterium
CGGCCAAGGCGTATGCCCACACTGCCATGCTGCCCACGCCCTGGCCCGTTCGGGGGTCGCGGATGAGTCCGGAGAGGCGGCCGGCGTCGATCTCGTCCCCGGTCGAGAACGCGACCGTGATCGGAGAGCGGAGGGCGACATTCCGCTGGTCCTGAAGCTCCGTGCCAACGGTCACGACGTACGTGGTCGAGTCCCGGAGCTCGGGGATGCGAAGGGTGATGTCGCGGCCCCGAATGCTGACCTCCACGGGTACGTCGCCAGCGGGCGTCACCGTCACGGCCGACCCGGACCGGGATGACAGCCGCTCGGAGAACGTTAGCACGACGGTCGGGTCGGACACGTTGGTCGTGCCATCCGCTGGCGAGACCTCGACGAGGGAGGGCGGTGTGGTGTCGACGGGGCCACCGGTCGGCGCGACGGGCGTGGCGCACGCGGCGAGAACGAGCAGCAGGACGAGGGGAGCGAGGCGGAGCACAGCCAGATGCTACGCCCGGTGCCACCCCTTCGCCCTGCCAGCGGAGTCTTCCCCGTGTTTCCCTGTACGTCGCTGGCATTGCCTCCGAAACGCGCGCACCTTCCGCCTTCTGTATTCCGCACCCCAATGGATCTCCAGCCTCTTCTCGACGCCGCCACCTTCGACGACAATGGTCTCGTTGCGGCCATCGCCCAAGACGACGCCACAGGTGACATCCTCATGCTGGCGTACATGAATGCGGACACGCTCCGTCAGACGCTCGAAACCGGCATCATGACGTACTGGAGCCGATCGCGCCAGAAGGTGTGGGTCAAGGGCGAGACGTCCGGAAACGTCCAGCACGTCAAGTCGGCCTTTGTGGACTGCGACGGGGACGCCATCCTGTTCCGCATCGACCAGATCGGAGGAGCCGCGTGCCACACGGGCCACCGGAGCTGCTTCTACCGCCGTGTCGAAGACGACGGGTCGCTGGAGGTCGTCGGCACGCCCGTCTTCGACGCCGACGCCGTCTACAAGTAGTCGCGCTGTCGCCGAGGTACCCGGTGCAGGCTAGAACGCCGCCAGCGGGATCCGCCTCGTCGCCCGCTGGCGCGAGGTCCACAGCGGCTAGCGAACGACGAAGTCGTCGTAGCTGGTCTCGGCGCGGAGCGAGACGACGTAGCTCCGGAGCCGCCGCCGCTGGCGCGTCACGAATGTGCTCTCGACGCGCAGTGGCAGGTCCAGGCCGGACAGGCGGACGTACCGAACGTCCCTCGTGAACCGCCCACCGCGGGGACGCGTGCCTTCGCCGCGTGCGCGGAGCAGGCGCGGCGTCGTCGACCGCGTCAGCCAGACGGTCGCCTCGGCGAACACAGGGCCTGGGTTGTCGAGCGTGACGCGCCAGGCAGAGACGCCGTCCACTCGGTCGGCAGCGACACGGCGTGCCCGTGCCGAGCGCAGCAACTGGTTCGGCAAAGCCGGTGGCGACATGACCTCGCGCCCCGGTGGCCCGAGCGCCCGCACGAGACGCCGCTCGAACCGAGGCCCTCGTTCCTGTCTGGCTTGGACCCCGTTGACCCGTGCATCACGGACCTCGCGCCGGGGCGCGCTGCCGAGATCGTACCGGACCGTGCTGTTCGCCTCGATGCGTGAATCCCCTCGCGGACCCTCGAAGCGCACATCCATCGCCTCGCCCACCGTGATCGCGTTCACATCTGCCGAGGCTGACCGCCAGCTGGCGCGCCACGCGTTCAGCAGGTCGTCGCCGTTCGGCTGGGCGGCGGCAGCCGAAGCCAGGAGAAGCAGGAGGAGAAGAAGACGCATGTCGCAACGGGGCAGGGGAAGAACGCACCTGCCGGCCGCAGCTTGTCACGGAATCGTCGCGAGTCCATCCCGGTTCGCGCACACGGGTCCGTGACACAGTCCGTCGCTCTAGCTTCGGCCAGCCACGAATCGCCCATGTCTGCCGCCTCCATCCTCATCGTCGAAGACGACGACGACCTCCGAGACACCGTCGCCAAGCGCTTCCGCGACGACGGATACCACGTCGCCACTGCCGCCAGCGGGACCGCGGCCATCGCCGCAGTCGAGGAGGCCGTCCCCGACCTGGTCCTGCTCGATGTGATGCTGCCCGGCCTGGACGGCGTGGAGGTCTGCCGTCGCCTGCGGACCGACCATCCGCTCCTGTACATCATGATGCTGACCGCCCGCAGTAGCGAAGTGGACCGCGTCGTCGGGCTCGAAGTGGGCGCGGATGATTACGTGACCAAGCCCTTCAGCCTCCAGGAGGTCGTCGCGCGCGTTCGGTCGGCGCTGCGCCGAGTCCGCGCGGTGCGCGAGCGGCTGGCGGCGCCCGACGACGAGGGAGAGGCGCCGATCGAGGTCGGGCCTCTCCGAATCGACCCGATGCGTCGGGAGGTGAGTGTCGGCGGAGACGAGGTTCACCTCACCGTCCGCGAGTTCGACCTCCTGGTGTTCCTGGCGCAGCATCCGGAGCGGCCGTTCACGCGGAGCCAACTCCTGGAGAAGATCTGGGACATCACCTACGAGGGCTACGACCGGACCATCGACAGCCACGTCCAACGCCTTCGCGCCAAGATCGAAGCCGATCCCGGTGCACCGGAGTTCGTCCGGACCGTGTGGGGTGTGGGCTACAAGTTCGCCGGGGAGGAGGCCGCGGTCTGAGACGCCCGCATCGTCCTGATAGCCGTGTGACCGAAGACCGACCCACGGAAGCCTCACCGCCAGCGGGCGACTCAGCCCCGGGGAGCCCCCGGCGGACAGTCTTCTGGAAGGTCGCGGCCGTCCTCGTCGTGGTGCAGGTCGCGACGGCCCTGCTGGCGGTCGCGCTCAGCTCTGTGTTCGCGCAAGACAGAAGCGAAGAGCTGCTCGTCGGCACGCTCCGCCTCCGGCTCGACGCGGTGGCGACCGAGGTAGAGGAGCGCGCTGCCATCAGCCCGTTCGGGGAGATCGAGATCGACGAGCGCCTTCGGTCTGACCTCGGGACTCGGTTTCCGGACCCATCCGCCCTCCTAGATGAGGCCGGGGAGCCCGTCGAGACCTTCGGCGGCGCAGATGCCCTACCGGTACCGCCAGCGGCGATGCAGGCGCTCGACGAGGCGCAGATCGCCGTGGACCTGGACGCCGGGTGGGCCCTCGCGCCGATCCTGGCGCCTGATGGCCTTCCCGCTGGCGCGCTGTTCGTGTCGCCCCTGGACGGAACCGTGGCCGAGGAGCAGCGGGGCACACGAGAGGCCTTCCGCCGTGCCGTCGCTGTAACCGTTCTGGTGGCCACCGTGCTGGCGCTGCTTCTCGGGGCACTCTTCGCCGCCCGGCTTCTGCGCCCCGTGCGCGACGTCACCCGCCGCGTCGAGCGCCTGGGAGAGGGAGACTACGCGGACCGGCTCCCGGAAGGCCCGGATGACGAGATGGGTCGACTGGCGCGGGCGGTCAACGAGATGGCCGCCCGTGTGGAGGCCAGCATCGAGTCGCTCCGCGATACCGACCGCCTCCGCCGCGAGCTCGTCGCGAACGTCGGGCACGACCTTCGGACCCCGCTGGCGGCGCTCCGCATCACCCTCGACGAGGCCGAGCGGTTCTCAGACGAGGGACGGCACGACGAGGTCGCGTCGTCTCTCGATGCCGCCCGTCGCCAGGCCGAGGGCGCGGCCGACCTCGTGGCCGACCTGTTCGAGCTGTCTGTCCTCGACGCACCGGGCCAGTCTCTCCGCATCGACCCGGTCCCGGTGGGCGAACTGGTTCGGGACGTGGCCACCCGGCACCGTGCGGCCTTCGAGTCCGCCGACATCGACTTCACGGTCGATGCGCCCGCGGGGCTGCCCACCGTCCCCGCGGATGGCGCCCGGCTGGTGCGAGCGCTGTCCAACCTGCTCGACAACGCGCGGCGGCACACGCCAGCGGGCGGTCGGGTCCTGCTGGCGGTCGACGCCGACGGCCATGAAGTGACCATGTCCGTCCGAGACTCGGGCGAGGGGATCGCGCCGGACGTCCTGCCTCACGTGTTCGAGCGGTACTACCGCGGGGGCGGCGCACGGACGCGTGGGACTGGGACGGGCTTGGGCCTCGCCATCGCCCGCGCCGTGGCGGAGACGCACGGGGGGACGTTAACCGCGGAGAGTGAGCCGGGTGCCGGCGCGACGTTTCGACTCGTGCTGCCCTACCAGCCGCGGGACGAGGCTGCGGCTTCGAACGCGGAGAACGCTGCTTTCTCGTCGCCACCCGACGTGCGGAGCCCGAGCGACGCCAGGTAGCCGATGAACGCCGGATCCGAGATGCCGTAGTACGCCTCGAACCCGTCCAGCGCATCGGCTGAGAAGTCCGTCAGGAATGAGAAGGAGAGGTACGGGATCGCGGTCGCGTTGGCGTCCCAGGCAGCGAACAGCTCGCGGACGAACGTGGCCTGCGCGTCCTCGTCACCGCCGGTTGCGGAGCTGGACGGGTAGCCTGCTTCCATCAGGTGGACCTCTGGGAACCGGTCCGCCATGTCGCGGAGGTGCGTCGAGACGATCTGCGGTCGCTGGACCTGGAAGCCGTCTGTGAGGGGGTAGTACGTGATGAGGGCCGCGTCGCCGAGCGCTTGGAGTGCTGCGACGTCACTCGCCAGCGGGCCGGTCACGCCGCCGTATGACACCTTCGTCCCCACGGTGGCGCCAGGCCACAGCTGGCGGGCATGGTCGACGACGGCCGTGACGAACCTTCGATAGTCACGCAGCCCATCGCGATCGCTCCCGAAGAAGATGTCGACCTCGTTGCCGACCACGACGTGCGTCACGTCCAGGTCTCTCGTCTGCGTCACAGCCCAGTCGAGGAGGCCGCGATATCGGGCAGCGAGCACTGGATCATCCCAGTCCAGGTCGCGAAGGTCGTCCGGTCGCTGGTCGACGTTTGTGTCGACGCTCGCGATCGTGAGCGCGATGGGGACCCCCTTGACGGGGTAATACGCGTTCGCGATCTCCAGAAAGTTGGGCTCCGGCCGGAACTGCCCGGGTGCCGTCTCCAGCCCGGCCCACCCCTGGCTCAACGACCCGTGCCGGGCGCCCAGGTCGAGGGCGATCTCGACGGCTCCGTCGAAGTCCTCGCCCACGGCCTCCACGACATCGAGGGCTAGCACGCGGTCTCCCCTCGGAACCGGCTCCGCTGGCGGACTGGGGAGGGCGGACGAGTCGCAGCCCGCGGCAGCGACCGCGAGGGCGAAGAACAGAAGCATGCCGCGCATGGCCTGTGCGTGGAGGAGACCGCAAGACGCCACGCCTCTGACAATGGTTACACCGTCCTGATGCCGGAGGGGCGCCCAGCCCTCCGCGTACCTTGCTGTGACCGCTCGACTCCATCCGACTATGCGCTCTCACGTACTGCCTTCATTCGCCACGCTGGCGCTCCTCCTCGCCGGTTGTGCGACCAGCCAGACGGCCCCTGCAGACGCGAGCTCCGGTCCTGTGGCCGACGACGGACGTCGCTCTCCGATGCTGGCGCCGACCGCTGCGCCGGCTCCATCGGACGATGCGAAGGACCTGACCCTCGAGCTCCTGTTCGCCAGCCCGGAGTTCTTCGGCGAGGGCTTCCGGGGCGGACGGTGGGCCGAGGAAGGCGCACGGCTGCTCTACGTCGAGTCGAATCGCCAGCGGGGTGCTTCGTCGCTGGTCATGCGTGACCTGACGTCTGGCGCGTCGGAGACCATCATCGATGGATCGTCGCTGGAGAAACCCGACGGAGAGGGACTGCTCCAAATCGAGGATTACGCGTACTCGGCTGACGGTACGAAGGCGTTGCTCTACACGGACTCCGAGCGCGTCTGGCGCCTCAACACCAAGGGCTACTACTACGTCTACGATCGCGCCAGCGGGGCGGTGCGCCCGGTCTCGGACCGTGGCGAGGGCCTCCAGATGTTCGCCAAGTTCGATCCTGTTGCCGAGCACGTCGCCTTCGTGCGGGACCGCAACCTGTTCGTGGTGGACCTGGCGACGGGTGAGGAGCGCGCCCTGACCACCAACGGTGCGGACGGCGGAGTCATCAACGGCACGTTCGATTGGGTGTACGAGGAGGAGTTCGGCCTGCGCGACGGGTTCCGTTGGAGCCCCGACGGCCAGTACATCGCCTTCTTCCAACTGGACGAGAGCGGAACGCGCGACTTCACCATGCAGGACTACCGGACGCTCTACCCGGAGTCGTTCACCTTCCGATACCCGAAGGCTGGGGAGACCAATGCCGAGATCCGCGTCGGTGTGGTGGAGGTGGCTACCGGGGAGACGACCTGGTTCGACACGGACACGTGGCTCGAGGGCGGAGACGAGACCGAGTACATCGCGTCGATGGG
This sequence comes from Bacteroidota bacterium, assembly GCA_038744895.1. GTDB lineage: Bacteria > Bacteroidota > Rhodothermia > Rhodothermales > Rubricoccaceae > Rubrivirga. Next base: position 6,288 of record JBCDLV010000179.1, read on the forward strand.
TTGGACACCTGCCTTGACAGATGGCTCCAGTGATGTCTGGATGCTGCGCCTCAACCGCGACCAGAACCACGCGGACCTGCTCTACGGTGACCCCGCCAGCGGGACCGTGGCACAGATCCTGGAGGAGGAAAACGACAGCTACATCGAGGTCGAGACCGGCTTCTCGGATCTCTCGACCGGCACGATCACCTACCTCGCGGACGGCGACCACTTCGTGTGGCGGAGCGACCGCGACGGCTTCGGCCACCTGTACCTGTACGAGAACGACGGCGACTTCGTCCGCCAGATCACCAGCGGGCCGTTCGACGTCACGGACTTCCACGGCGTCGACGAGGAAGAGGGCGCCGCGTACGTCACGACGACCGCGGAGAGTCCCATGGAGCGGCACCTGTACCGCGTCCCGCTGGCGGGCGGCGCTCCCGAGAAGCTGACCGTCGGCGCCGGATGGCACAGCGTAGACCTCAGCCGGGACTTCGACTACTTCGTCGATACCTATTCGACCAGCACACGTCCCGCGACCACGTCGCTCTACCGCACCACGGGAGAGCGGCTCGACGTCCTCGTCAGCAACGATGCGCTGAGGGACCGCATCGCCGCCTATGATCTGCCAGCCGTCGAATTCATGACCGTCCCCGCGGCCGACGGTACGGACCTCAACGCCTATCTAGTCAAGCCCCGCGACTTCGACCCCAATCGGGAGTATCCGCTGCTCATCCACACGTACGGCGGTCCCGGAAGCCAGGAGGTCCGCAACTCGTGGGGCGGCACGGAGCGGCTGTGGCACCACTACCTCGCCGAGACTTACGGCATCCTCGTGGCGGGCGTGGACAACCGGGGCACCGGTGGCCGAGGCAAAACCTTCAAGACGCTGACGCAGAACCGC
>JBCDLV010000180.1:0-7128 GCA_038744895.1 Bacteroidota bacterium
CCGCGCAGCTCGCCGTAGAGCCATGCTCGGGCAGCGCGCCAGCCGCGCGTCACGGTGGACTCGGAGACATCGAGGGCCTCGGCGGTCTCTTCCACCGAGAGCCCTCCGAAGTAGCGGCATTCCACGATGCGGGCAGCGCGCTCGTCGGCCTCGGCCAACCGTTCCAGCGCGTCGTTGAGCGCGATCACGTCGTCGGCCTGGTCATCGGTCAGAAGCTCTCCGGCGACCTCCTCGTTGAGCGGGAGGGCCGCCTGCCCACCGCCTCGCTTCTGAGCGCTCTTCGCTTCGGCATAGCTCACCAGCACCTGGCGCATGGCGCGGCTGGCGGTCGCCAGCACGTGGGCCTGGCTCTCAAAATCGCGCTTCCCGATCAGCTTCTCGTAGGCCTCGTGGACGAGAGCCGTCGTGTTCATCGTCCAGTTGCCATGCCAACGGGCGCGCTGAGCCCGCGCGAGGCCCCGCAGTTCCTCGTACAGCTGGCGATACAAAGCGGACGCATCTGCCTCGCCGCGTCGGATCGCATCGAGCAAGGCGTCGACGTCGGGATCAGGAGCAGGCATGGCGGAAGCAGGAAGGCCTCGTCAAGCTACGCGACGGTCCGATCGCAACTCAGGCGAGGACGGCCGGTTGGAGGACCCCACACCTCTGCCGCCCATGTCTGCCGACGCGCCCCTCCCCCATCCTCCAGAACAGGACCAAGATGCCGTCCCGGCAATGGACACAGACAGGAACGCAGCGCCCGCGGCCACGGAGGTCGACGACGGCGCGCGAGTCGCAGAGGCCGGCCATGCGTACGTCGGCCGCCACATGGACGACGCGCTGAAGTCCTCCCCGCGGGTCGAGGACGGCGACGACGCCGTCGAGGAGGTCTAGCCTCTGCACGAGAGGCCACCCTCCGATGGGCCGACGCCAACGGGGGTACACGGCTATCCAGGGCCCGCTGGCGCTGTGCGGCGGTCTACGCCAGCGGGACGAAATCCGGTCACTCGCCTCGAACGGACCCTCTGACGCCAGCGAGGTGACGCCAGCGGGGGTCCCGTCGGTTTGAGCGTGTGAGATTGCCTGTTGGCATACGCACGCCCGCTGGCGACTGGCGACCAGCGGCAGCAGGGTCGATGGGTCCCGCTGTCGGGCCAGGTCGGATCTCGCCAGCAGGCCCAAACGCAGCGGCGCCCGCCCCGGAATGTCCAGGGCGGGCGCCACAGGTGTCCGTCAGGACTCAGGCCCTATGCGGCTGGCTCTGCGACAGCCGGGGTCGTGGTCGGGGTCGGGACGCGCTCGCGGCCGAACGAGTCGTAGTAGTACCCGTCCTCGTCCTCACTACGAGCCTGTGCGGCCAGCGTGAGCAGAACGCCATAGACCACCTTGGAGGCGACGTCGGCGATCGTGTACGTGATCGAGCGGGCAACGACAGCGGTATCGCCTTCCATGAGCGGTGCCAGCGCAACGCCGGAGCCATCAGGCATGCCAGCGGTGAACGTCGGCATCAGGTAGGCACCCGGGTAGAGCATCCACGAGACCAGGAAGAGCAGCCAGATCTTGTCGATGTACTTGGCTGCACGCGGGGACATGCCCGTCTTGCCGTCGTCGAGGATCTTCTTCATCAGGTACAAGACGTGGAAGAAGAAGATGGTCGAGATGGTGCCCCAGACGTAGAAGGCCGTGGCGTTGGAGACCTCGTAGTACTGGCCGATGTAGCCGGTCACGATCATGGCCACACCCGAGAACCAGAACTGGTTGCGGTAGGAGGCGAACTTGCCCGACGCGACATTGATGACGAACAGGATCTGGAACAGCAGCATCGGGACGTCGATGAGCCAGTTCAAGTAGCGATACCCGTTCGTGAAGACAGGCGCGCCTTCAGCTCGGACGTACTGCTCTCCATCGAAGACGAAGCCCGTGTTCCAGTTCTGGGCCTGCTGGTAGAGGAGCAGGAACGCCGAAACCATCACGACGACCGAGAGGACCGACGAGATGCGGTACTTCGGCGCGACCGTGTTGATCGTGAGCGCGAAGTAGAGAAGGCCTGCCAACATGCACGCGTACCCAAGCGTGAGCACGTGGGCCGTCATGTCGAAGGCCATGGGGTCGTACGAGAAGAAGTTCTCGAACGGGATATTGGGGATCATAGCGATGCGAGTGGGGTGTGCGGGGCGGGTGAGGTGTCCTGCAAATCTCCCAGACGCAGGCACCTGTTCCGGTAATGAGTCTCCTTTCAGTCCAATCAGGAAGTTCCGGATACGAACTCGAACCGACCTTACGGTCCATCTTCCCACTGCTCCCATCTCCTCCTCAATTGCCGCGCCAGCGGTCCGGCGCGACGTGGGCGTCGTCCTGCTGGCGGTCGCGGCACTGGCGCTGACCGGCCTGATCATCGCGCTTGTCTCAGGCGAGTCGGACGCGATGCTCGGGTTCGCCGTCACCTCGGGCGCGGGCGGCCTGGCGGGCGGCCTACTCCGCAGGTCGGGACACACACACGACGCCGTCCGCAGCTCGACGGCACCGAGAGTCGTCGCGCTGGCGTGGCTGCTGGCGGCCGTTCTCGCAGCGCTTCCGCTGTGGATCGTCGGGCTCCAGGCCAGCGGAACACCAGCCGTCGAGGTCTTCGCCGACCCCGTCAACGCGCTGTTCGAGTCGATGTCGGGCCTGACCAGCACCGGCCTGTCGGTCGCCCCGGACGCCTCGGAGCTTCCGCGGTCGGTCCAGTGGTGGCGCTCGCTGATCCAGTGGGTCGGCGGCATCGGCATCCTGTACGTGGCCCTCGTGCTGACGTTCGTACGAAACGAGGCGGACCACGGGGGCGAGCTCGATGCCGAGATGGACGTGGCCACCACCGGCGGCGAGCGCAGGGTCCTGTGGATCTGGGGGATTTACGCTGGCTACACCGTGGCCGCTGGCGTGGCCTACTGGGCTGCCGGGATGCCCGCCTGGGAGGCTGTCAATCACAGCATGACCACGGTGTCGACGGGAGGCTTTGCCATCACGGGAGACAGCTTCGCAGGGTACGGTCGTGCCATCCATGCCGTGGGTGTGGTGGCGATGCTGCTCGGCGCCGTCAGCTTCGGGGTCCACGCGGCCGTGCTCCTCGAACGACGCGCCGGTGCGCTCAGGGACGGCCAGAACGGCCTGCTGGCGCTGCTGCTGGTCCTCGGCGTACTCGCACTCGGCCTCGCATCCAGGTCAGACGTCGCCTGGGCCGACACCGTCTTTCACTGGTCGAGCGCCCTCCTGACCGGCGGGCTGGCGACGCAGGACCTCAGCACCTACGGAACGGCGGCGCTGCTCGTGCTCGTCGTCGGCATGATGATCGGCGGGACGACGGGGTCGACCGCTGGCGGCCTCAAGATCGACCGTCTCGCGGCCCTTCTCACGTGGACGCGCCGCCCCGCGACCGTCCGACGGCGAGCACTGCACCACCTGGCGAGGATGATCGCCCTCGTGGGCCTCGGCACCGTCCTCCTGGTTCTGCTCACCGACAGCGGGCCCGTGGCCTGCGTGTTCGAGGCGACCTCCGCCCTCAGCACGTCTGGCTTGTCCGCTGGCGTCACAGGCCCGGACCTACCGGCATCGGCCCGTCTCCTTCTGACGGTGCTCATGTGGATGGGACGGCTGGAGATCGCCGCCGTGCTGTCGCTCGTGTTCATCCGCCAGCGGGCGACCGACTGACGCTCCGCGCCAGCGGGGATCTGTGGAGAGCGGCGAATCTCGGATGTCGCGTCATACGTTGGGTGGCCATGGCCGACGCCGATCTCGCCCCCCTCTCAGGCCGCTCTCTCGTCTCGACGCTGAAGCGCATCCTGGTCTTTGCACGTCCCTACCGGACGCGCCTCGGGACTGCGATCGTGCTCACACTGCTCGGCACGGCTGTCGGGCTCGTCGTCCCGCTCGGGCTCCAGCAGCTCCTGGACGCCGTCTTCGAGTCCCTGGACCGGGCGCGCCTGGACGTGCTGGCGCTGGGGCTGCTAGGACTCTTCGTCGTCCAGACCGTCCTCGGGTTCGGTGGCACCTACCTGATGGAGTGGACGGGCCAGCGGGTGGTCACGGACCTACGGCGGACGCTCTACGGCCACCTCCACCGCCTCGGCCTTCGGTTCTTCGCCGACCAGCGAACTGGCGAGATCACGTCGCGGCTGACCAACGACGTGTCTAGGGTGCAATCCGTCGCCACCAACGACCTCGCGGAGGTCCTCCGGCTGATAGTAGTCCTGATCGGGTCCGTCGGGCTGATGCTGGCGCTCAACTGGCGCCTGTCGCTCGTGATCTTCGCGGTGGTCCCGCCGATCGCCATCGCGATGCGCTACTTCGGAGGCATCGTGCGGCGGCTGTCGCGGACCATCCAGGACGAGCTCGCCGACACCACAGCAGTGGCCGAGGAAGCCATCTCCGCCGTGCGCGTGGTCCGGGCCTTCGGGCGCGAGCCCTACGAGGTCCGGCGCTACGGAGACGCCGTCGAGGCGCTCTTCTCGACGTCCAAGCGTCGCGCCTGGATCGTAGCTGCGTTCTGGAACGGGGTCGGGCTGGCGTTCTCGATGGCGCTCGTGGTCATCTTCTGGTTCGGCGGTCGCGAGGTCCTGGAGGACCGCCTGACCGCTGGCGAACTGGTCGCCTTCATCTTCTACGCCCTCAACATCGCGAGGAGCGTGGCTGGCGGCGGGCGGCTCTACACGTCGTTCCAGAGCGCCGCTGGCGCCTCCGAGCGCCTGTTTGAGCTCATCGACACACCGCCCGAGATCGCCGACTCGCCGGGGGCAACGCCGCTACGTCGGGTTCGTGGCGAGGTCGCGATCGACGGCGTCTCCTTCGGGTATGGGGAGGGGCCACCGGTGCTGAGCGACGTGACGATCCACGCGCCAGCTGGCGAGACGGTCGCGCTCGTCGGCCCCAGCGGCGCCGGCAAGACGACGCTCTTGCATCTCATCCCGCGGTTCTACGACCCCGACCGCGGCACCATCCACATCGACGGCGTGGACCTCCGGGACGCGACGGTCGCCAGCGTACGCGCCTCGGTTTCCCTGGTGGCCCAGGACGTGCAGCTCTTCGGCGTCTCGCTGCGGGAGAACATTCGATACGGGCGCCTGGAGGCGACCGATGCGGAGGTCGAAGCGGCGGCGATGGCGGCCAACGCCCACGGCTTCATCACCGGCTTCCCAGGCGGCTACGACACGCCCGTGGGCGAGCGCGGCGTCAAGCTCTCCGGTGGCCAGCGCCAGCGGGTAGCCATCGCGCGCGCGCTGCTCAAGGACCCGCCGATTCTTCTCCTCGACGAGGCCACCAGCGCCCTCGATGCGCAGAGCGAAGCCGCCGTCCAGGATGCGCTGGCCGATCTCATGAAGGGGCGGACCACGTTCGTGATCGCTCACCGCCTTGCGACCGTCCGCGACGCCGACCGCATCGTGGTCATCGATGGCGGGCGCGTGGTCGAGTCCGGCAGGCACGAGGAACTCGTCGCCAGCGGCGGACTCTACGCCGACCTCGCCGAGCGGCAGTTCGCCCTCGACACGCCTCGCGTCCCAGCGGAGGCGTAGCGCGTGGAGAACGGTTGCGGCCGGAACGTCCGCCGCGCTCTCCCATTCAGGCACTTCCCCACACCCGACCCATGTCCAAGCAGTACACCGCCCCGCCCGCTATGCAGATCGACACGGACACGACGTACCGTGCCACGATCTCGACCCCGCGTGGCGACATCGCCCTCGACCTGTATCCGGAGCACGCACCCAAGACCGTCAACAACTTCGTCGTGCTGGCGCGCGATGGGTTCTACGACGGCCTCAAGTTTCACCGCGTGATCCCCAACTTCATGATCCAGGGCGGAGATCCCAACGGCACCGGCACCGGTGGCCCCGGCTACAAGTTCGAGGACGAGACATCGGGCAACCCGCTCCGCCACGAGACGGGCGTGCTCTCGATGGCCAACGCAGGCCCCAACACGAACGGCTCTCAGTTCTTCATCACGCACGCCCCTCAGCCTCACCTGGACGGCCGCCACACCGTCTTCGGCAAGGTGATCGGAGGCCAGGACGTCGTCGACGCGATTCGGCAGGGCGACACCATGGATTCGGTCACGATCACCGAAGCCTGACCTTTTCCCCGCTGGCGCCAGCAGTCGCCGGCAGATGCAGCACGCCCCCGGCCGGAAGACTCCAGCCGGGGGCGTGGTCTGTCTGATTCCTGTGCGGAGCGAAAGGACGTGAGCCGGCTTCGGCGTGCAGAGTCCGCGTGCCGTGGCTGAGGCCCAGGGCGATCTGGATCGCTACGGCATTTGGCTGGCTGCGATGGGCGTCGCGTCGGGCACCGCGTGCTCAGGCACGGGACGCTCCGAGGCCGAGACCATGACGCCCAGGGCGATCAGGATACCCGCCAGCAGGAGACGAGGGAGTGGAACGGCATTCATGGCAGTGGTGGGGGGACCGCTCCCAATCAACGGACGGCCCTCGCGTGTGGCGCGCATGCGCGGAATAGATGCCTCCTTTTGTCACGTCTGACGTCACTCTAGGGCTCCGTTACAGACTTTCATAACATCGCCCTCAGGTTCCCCTCATCTTCGGAACCGCCGGAATCCCTTTCTGCACACTCCAGACGCGGATTCGGGCCGTCTCAAACCGAGATCTGTATAAACGCCGCTCTCGTCACGGATTAGCTCACCGGTGGCCTCTGGAGATGCCAGTCCGTGGCGCTCTGGATGGCATGGGCGACGCGCAACGCATGGTGGTCTCCCCACAGCGGACCGACGACGGTAACCGAGTGCGGGCGGCGGCGCTCCGGGTGCTCTTCGACAGGGAAGAACCCGTTGGGGAGTGCGACCGCCGGGTGGCCCGTCAGGTTGGTGATCAGAATGCCAGAGTTGAAGCTGGGCGTGACGAGCGCATCGACGTCGTCGAAGAGGGCGGCCGTGGCACGCATCAGCTGGGTTCGGATCCGGTTCGCGTTGATGTACTCGACGGCCGGGATCAGCCGCGCATGGCGGAAGACGTTGGGCCATGCGTTCTGCTCCTGTCGCACCAGCTCGTCTGCCCGACGTGATCGTGTGAAGCCGTCGAACGCTGCCGCCGCCTCGGCCTCCAGGATCAGTCGCAGAGGGCCTACCGGCAGGTCACTCGGCCAGGTCACTTCACGGACATCGGCACCCAG
>JBCDLV010000181.1:0-7122 GCA_038744895.1 Bacteroidota bacterium
CTGCGCAGCCACCTCGGCGCCGAAGCCCATGAACTCGTGGTCTTCGTAGGCCACCAGGACACGCCCGGTCTTCTTGGCGGACGCCAGCACGGCCTCCGTGTCGAACGGGAGGATGGAGCGTACGTCGATGACTTCGACCGAGACGCCTTCTTTTTCGAGCGTTTTGGCTGCGTTGAGCGCTCGGTACACGAGGGCTCCCCAGGTGACGATCGTCAGGTCGTCGCCTGCACGGGCCGTCCGCGCCTTACCGAGCGGAACGAGGTAGTCGTCGTGCGGCTCCGGCGAGCGCGCGGGTCCCTGTCGGTAGAGGGACTTGTGCTCCAGGAACAGCACCGGGTCCTCTCCGCGGATCGCAGCCTTGAGGAGGCCCTTGGCATCGGCCGCGTTGGAGGGCATCACGACGTGCAGGCCCGGGAAGTGCCCGAAGATGGCCTCGATGTTCTGGCTGTGGCACAGCCCGCCGTGAATGTAGCCGCCGCACGGAACGCGGATGACCATCGGGCAGGACCACTCGTTGTTGGAGCGGTAGCGGAACGAGGCCACCTGGTTGCGAAGCGGCTGGAGCGCGGGCCAGATGTAATCCGCAAACTGGATCTCGACGACAGGCTTGTAGCCGGACGCGGCCAGCCCGACCGCACTGCCGATGATGGAGTGCTCCGCCAGCGGGCTGTTGAAGCAGCGGTCGGCGCCGTGCTTGGCGGTCAGCCCGCGCGTGGCCGTGAACACGCCGCCCTTGCCTCCGCCGACGTCTTCGCCGTAGACGAGAACGCGCTCGTCGCGCGCCATCTCCTCGTCGAGGGCATGGTTGATGGCATCGACCATGACGATCAGGTCGCCGGCTTCGCCGTCCGTCTCGTACTGGCGGCTGTCAGGACCCTCGTAGTACACGTGGCGCGTGGCCGTCGCCGGGTCGGGGTCAGGCTCCGCCGCCACCTCGCGGGCTAGCGCGTCGATCTCCGCCCGGACCTCCGCCTCCATGGCCTCGACCTCGGCCTCCGTTAGGATACCCGCCTCGACGAGCCGCTCTGCCATCTGCGGGATGGGGTCCCGCTGGCGGTCGGCTTCGAGCGCCTCGTGCTCGCGGTACTTCTTATGGTCGTCCGAGGACGAGTGCGGGAGCAGGCGGACGACGTCCGCGTGGAGGGCCACCGGGCCGCGCCCGGCGCGCATGTGGTCGATGGCGGCCTTGGCAGCCGATGCCGACGCGAAGAAGTCGGTGCCGTCGTAGCGGATCCGCGCCAGGCCCTGGTAGCCTGCGAACAGGTGCCAGATCGATCCGCCAGCGGTTTGCTCCTCGACCGGGACCGAAATGGCGTACCCGTTGTCCTGCACGTGGAAGAGGACCGGAAGCGCTTCCCGCGCCGACCAGTTCAAAGCCTCGTGGAACGCCCCCTGGCTGGTCGACCCTTCACCGCCGGACGCATATACGATCGCAGACTCCGAATCGTCCTCCGTCTCCCGCTGGATCGCCAGCCCGACGCCCACGGCGGGCAGGTACTGCGCACCCACCGACGACGAGGCGACGAGGATGTTGAGCTCACGCGACGAGAAATGCTCCGACATCTGGCGCCCTCCGCTGCTTGGATCGGTCGCCTTGGCGAAGTGCGCGCGCAGCACGTCCGCAGGCGTCATGCCCACGGCCAGCGCCGTGCCGAGGTCGCGGTAGTAGAAGCTGAACCAGTCACGGCCACCCTCCAGCTGGCGCCCGATGGCCACCTGGCTCGCCTCGTGACCGGAGGATCCGATGTGGAAGAAGCCCTTCCCTTGCTTCAGAAGCGTCAGCATCTTCTGGTCCAGCTGGCGCGACGTCATCATCGTGCGCAGCGCCGACGTCAGCTCATCGGCCCCGAAATCGTCCGGGCCGAGCATGGGGACATCGATGGTGGCCTCGATCTCTGCGCCCGGCTCGTTCGACTTGGCCTCGTCAGTCTGAGCTTCGAAGGCGTCGTCGATGGCGGCCGTGATCGGCGAGCTGTCCTCAGCCGTGTCGGTTTCACCGGATTCTGTGGTCGACTTCGGCTCATCACCGTCTGCGGCACCAGCATCCGCTGGCGCGTCGGCGGTCTCCGACCGAGCGCCAACCACGACAGGGGCCTCGATCTCAGGGGTCGCCTCGGTTGTGCCCGCTTCAGCGTCGGGCTGCTCGTCCTCCGACTCCTCTCCAAATACTGGCGTCTCGGTCTCGCCAGGCTGGTACGCGTCCAGGTCGATGCCTTCGGGTTCGCCAGCAGGTGCTTCGGAGATGGACTCGTCGGCCTCCACCACGGGCGACACGTCCACGGTTTCGTCACCGTTCGGTACGCCCCACACGAACGCGGGGGCCTCTTCCGACCCGTTGGCATCCCGAGCCGTCTGGACCACCGCGTCGAGGGCCTCGTCGTCGTCTCCAGGCGTACTGAGGGTGGGCTCCGGGATCGCGTCGGAAAGGCCGTCGCCAGGCTCATCGTCCGGCGTCAGGAGGGTACGCGTTGTGAACCGGGCGCGGTCGTCGGTGCGGTCGTCGGAAGCCATTCGGAGGGTGGAATAGAACGGATGAGGGGATATCGAACTACCCTCTCACGAAGCGAGGGAAAGATACGCGGCGGGTCTGCGGAGGCTCCCATTCGCGGGGGTTTCGCACCATCCGAGCCGACCGGAACGGCACCGTGTCGTTCCGGCCCGATCCTTGGGGCAAGCGGAAGTCACAAGTAGCTTCCGGACATACGCTTCGCCATACTGATGCCCTGCCCTCGCTTTCTCGCGCTTCTCGCGCTGACGGCTCTCGTCGCAGCGCCCGCGTGGTCTCAGACGGAACGCATCGGGTCCCAGACCCGGGTACTGTTCACGTCGACCGACACCATCAAGGACAACGACGGCGTCTACCGTCAGATCACGACGACGCTGACGTACGAACCTGTCCGGGGCGCTTATGTGCAGACCGTCACCGACGCCAGCGGCGCCCTACTCAGCTCCGATGAGCGCTCGGTCAGCGTCGCCGCTCCCACACCAGCGGAAGCAGCCGCGGCCGTGCAACTCGTCGCCGACCACCCCGAGATCGCCACGCTGACCGCTGGCGCCAGCGGGCCGGTCACCATCGAGGGCGGCTTCCCGCTCGTCCGGGAGGAGGGCCACCCCTGCGGCCCCGGTGGCCGGTGTGCCCTGTACGACGTCTGGGAAACCGTGGACGGCTCGCTGGAGCGCATCCGCTTCGTCATCGTAGACCTGCGCAACGTTCGCGTATTGGACGCCGACGCGGATCCGCAGGCAGACACCAACCTCGCCAACCCGGCTGCCCGGCGGCAGTCCCGCCTCTAGTCATGCGCGCACTTGTTTTCCTGCTGGCGCTCGCCCCGCTGGCGGTCTCGGCACAGGTCGAGATCACCGATGCGACCTGTGCCACCAACGGAGACTACTTCGACCCGCTCCCGGCCGAGGAGACCATCCCCAACGGCCGCATCGCGTGGCCGGCAGATGATCCGCTCTGGGAGTTCGATGTCTACCGCCCCGACAACCGGACCACGGTCAACAGCGGGGGCGTCGAGATTCGCAACGTGTACTACCGCGGGCGCAAGGTCTTCGACCGGGCATCGGTTCCAGTCGTCAACGTGGAGTACGACGAGGGCGGATGCGGGTGCTTCCGCGACTGGCAGACCCAGTCGGCTCCGATCGAGATCTCCCCGGATGCCGTCTTGGCAGTGGACTGCGGGCTGGCCGACGGGGACCGGACCGGCATCTCCGTCTCCGCACCGGGAACGGTACGCACGGCGTGCGAAGCCAACGCCGGCGTACCAGCTTCGGTAGCGAACGCAGGCGATGTCGGTGACTTTCGCGGCCTCGCGGTCGAGGATTATGGCGACGAGTTGGTCGTCACGGGGCACTCCCGAGCCGGATGGTATCGCTACCGCATGAAGTGGCACTTCTATGCCGATGGACGCATCTGGCCTGAGTACTCCTTCACAGCTGCCCGATCAGTCTGCACCGAGAATGGCCGGCGTCACCACGCCTACTGGCGGTTCGACTTCGACCTGGAGGCCACGCCCACCGACGACGTCATCCGCCAGCATGCTGGCTCTGCGGTCTCCGTCGTGGACCGAGAGTCCTCGTTTGCGCTGAGCGGCCCGTCGGACGACACGTTCTGGAGCGTCACCGACGCCGCCACTGGCTTCGGCTACGAAATCATACCCGGCGACGAAGACAAGCGCCTTTCCGTCGATGCCTTCTCCAAGGTCGATGCCCTCGCCCTGGTGTACAAGATGGACGAGATTGACGACGGCATCACGATCGGCGGCGGCTGTGCCTTCGAGTACGAGCCCTTCCTCGACGGAGAGGCCCTCGTGGACGCCGATGCAGTGTTCTGGTACCGGGCAGGCACCCTACGTGAAGCCGGTCAGGCGTACGACTGTGACATCGTCGGGCCGATGCTGCGTCCGATTGGCCTGCCCCCCGTCTCGACGGGTCCCGGTGTCGAGAACGCCGAGATCGAGGCCGCCCGCCCGAACCCGTTCTCCGGCGTCACCGAGGCGCGGTTCCGCGTCGAGCGTGCGCAGACCGTCTCCGTCGAGGTGTACGACCTGACAGGCCGGCGCGTCCAGGTGGCCTTCGAAGGCGCCGTGGCGGCCGGCACCTGGCAGTCGGTCCGCGTGGATGCACGAGAGCTGCCTGCCGGCACCTACATCCTCCGCGTCCGCGGCGAAACGGCCCGCGGAAGCACCCGCCTCGTCCTCATCCGGTAGTGCGCGCGGACCTCGGGGTCATCGGGGGCGGGCTGGTCGGGCTCGCCGTCGTCCGTGCGGCGCTCGCCCGCAGACCGGACCTGCGCGTGGTGCTCGTCGAGAAGGAAGCCGATGTCGCGCACCACCAGAGCAGTCGCAACTCCGGCGTCCTCCATGCCGGTGTGTACTACCGGCCCGGGAGCCGCAAGGCAGAGCTGTGCCAACGGGGCAAGGCACTCATGGAAGCCTTCTGTCAGGATGAAGGGCTTGCCTGGACGCGATGTGGCAAGACCATCGTCGCCGTCACCGACGACGAGATCCCTCGTCTGGACGCGCTCGCGGAGCGCGCCCGTGCCAACGGCGTCGAGGTCCACTCTCTCAATGCGGAGGGCGTGCGCCAGCGGGAGCCTCATGCGGCGGCAGTCGCCGGCCTGTGGGTGCCGGCTACCGGCGTGACCGACTTCCAAGCCGTCGCGCGCCAGCTGGCGACGCGCGTTCGTGAGGCCGGCGCTGAGGTCGAAGCCGGGACGACGGTCGTCGGGGGGCGGGAGACCGCCAGCGGGGTGGTCATCGAGACCGACGGCGGCGCCTTCGAAGCGCGCACGCTGGTCACGTGCGCGGGCCTCTGGGCCGACCGCATCGCCAAGATGTTCGGCGCGGAGCCCTCGGTGCAGCTCGTACCGTTTCGAGGTGAATATGCGGACCTCCGGCCCAGCGCGCGAGACCTCGTCCGGGGGCTCATCTATCCGGTCCCAGATCCCAGCTTCCCGTTCCTCGGCGTCCACCTGACGCGGCGGATCGACGGCTCCGTGGATGCTGGCCCCAGCGCCGCGCTGGCGTTCGCCCGCGACGGCTATCGGCTCACCGACGTGCGCAGACATGATCTCTGGGAGACGCTTCGGTCCGGCGCCTTCCGCCAGCTGGCGGCGCGCCACCTCCGGATGGGCCTGGGCGAGCTCCACCGCTCGCTGTCCCTGCGCGCCTTCTGGCGTGCCGCCCGGCGGCTCGTGCCCGACCTCCGCCTGGAGGACCTGACCCGTGCGCCAGCAGGCGTCCGCGCTCAGGCACTCCATCCCGATGGCACCCTCGCCGACGACTTCGTGATCGAGGAGACAGCCCGGTCCGTTCACGTCGTCAACGCGCCGAGCCCGGCGGCGACGGCGTCCTTCGCCATCGGCGACGAGATCGCACAGCTGGCGCTCGCGCGGCTGTCCTGACTCAGGCCGCGGACACCCGGCCTAGGCTGTGTTTGATAGGGTCCATCGATGGCGAGCCCGAGAGCCTCGGGACGCCGGCAAGGAGCGCGAAGCAGACCATGCCATAGCATGGGCGATGCAGCGCGACGCCGCTGGCGGTTTGAGGCGCCGGGCGTAGCCCGAAGGAAACCTGTCAAACACAGCCTACGCCAGCGGGCCCTTGGATCCGGGACCCACGTCCAGGCATCCGCTGGCGTCTTCGTTGAGCGCTGCCTTCTCATCTGCCGAGAAGCTGTTCCAGTGGCGGTCCTCCAACGCGCCCGCGAGTGCCCACAGGTAGATCCGGTTGACCTCCGCGCCGAACCGGTGCTTCAGGATTCGATAGACGAACGGCGCGCCGAGCCTGCGGATGTCATCCGCCGTTTCGATCCCGACCTCGGCCAACATGCGATCGGACTCCGGGCCCAGGTTCTCGAGCGACGACGGCCGAGCCACTAGGTGACCTCCGCCCTCTCTGCCGGCGTTGCGGCTCCATCTCCACCGACGGCCTCCGCCAGCGGGAGTTCGAACCAGAAGCGAGTACCGCGCCCTTTGGTGCTCTCGACGTGGATCGTCTCGCCGTGCGCGTCCACGATCTGCTTGACGATCGCCAGCCCGAGGCCGGTGCCTCCCTCCTTCCGACTTCGGGCAGTGTCGACGCGGTAGAAGCGCTCGAAGATGCGGTCGAGGTGATCGGCTGGGATGCCCCGGCCCGTATCGACAACCTCGATGCGTGCCTTGTCCAGGTGGCGTCGCATCCGGCAGCGAACGGAGCCCTCATCCGAGTAGGCGATGGCGTTGTCGATCAGGTTCACGAGCACCTGTCGGATCCGATTCCGGTCGGCGACCACGTCCAAGGTGTCGTTGTCGAAGGTCAGCTCCAGCCCTTTGGCTTCGGCCTTGGGCTCCAGCATCTCCCCGACCTCGTCGATGAGGTCCTGTGCGTCCCACGTGGTCGCCCGGATAAGATCCTCCCGGTACTCCAGCTTGGCGATCTCGATCAGGTCGGAGAACAGCGTGTTGAGCCGCTGAAGGTTGGTCAGCCCCTTCTGCGCGTACTTCTTGCGCTGCGCAGCAGGCAGCGAGTCGCTGGCGAGTGCTTCGAGGTAGCCGAACACGGCGAAGATCGGGTTTTTGACCTCGTGGCTGACGTTCCCGATGAACTCGTTCTGGACCTGCTGCATCCGCTGCAACTC
>JBCDLV010000182.1:0-7107 GCA_038744895.1 Bacteroidota bacterium
CATGAAGGTCATCCCCGTGTTGGCCGTCTGGCGGGACCAGAGGGCGAGGGGCTCGGAATGGGGATCCAGGACCCGGACCCGGTCGCGGGGCCAGCCGAGGCGGGCCGTGAGCGCGAGCGAGAGGTGGGTACCGTGGATGCCGCCGCCAACGAGGAGCCAGTCGAGCATGACTGGGGGAGGCAACTACCGATGGGGCCGCACGGTCGCCTACCAGTACACGGAAGCGACCGACACGGACGTCACGCGTGCCACCTGCCGGTCGGGGTCTCGCGGTCGAGGCCCGGGAGCGCAGGCTGGCGCACGCCGTTCACCGTCCCACCTCGCACGTGGCTGTGTCGGGAAGTGCCCGTTATCACAGCAGGCAGGCGGAGCGGTGGGCTAGGCCCTCGCGGGTGGGCCGCGCTCTTCCGGCGTGACGACGTCCGTGTGGGCCGTCGGAGCGGCGGGCGGCGAGGCCGAGCGCTCGAGGCCCACGACGAACGCGTAGAACGGGCGCGAGGGGGCTTCCGAGCCGAGCGTCTGCTGGAGGTGAGCGCAGCTCGGGCATTCCCCGTGGTGCGCATCCTCTTCCGGTTCGCCCGCATGCGAGGCGCCCTCGGCGACCTCCTCGTCGTCATCCCCGTGACCAACCGCATGGTGATGGTCCTCGTGATCCTCGTGGTCCTCCAGGCCGTGGGAGGCCCAGTGGACCGCTGGCGCGACGACGGCGCCGAGGACGGCGACCGCCAGCAGGGCCGAAGCGGACAGGGGACGCAGAATCAGCACGATTCGAAGGTACAGCACCTGCGATTGGCCCTCGCGCGCGACCGCCTCATCCCACGAATCTTTACCCTGCGGCTCGCCGGAGCGGCATTCGCCAGCGGGCACGAGGCGGACCCCGCGGAGGCCGCCACAGACCGGCCCGCTGGCGTCAGGCCCTCGGGTCGTGGGCGAGGCCGGGCTCGGTATCTTCGGCGCTCTTTCCGCGCAGCGCGTTGTACCTCAGTCGGCTCGACCTCCACGGCTTCAAGAGCTTCGCCCAGAAGACGAGCATCGACTTCTCGACCGGCGTCACGGCGATCGTCGGGCCGAACGGCTGCGGCAAGTCCAACGTGATCGATGCGGTCCGGTGGGTGCTCGGCGAGCAGCGATCGCGGCTGCTCCGGAGCGAGTCGATGGCCGGGGTCATCTTCAACGGCGCCGACGGCAAGCGGCCGCTCGGCATGGCCGAGGTCTCGCTCACCATCGAGAACACGCGCGGCGTCCTGCCTACGGAGTTCTCAGAGGTGGTCGTGACGCGCCGCCTCTACCGCAACGGCGACTCGGAGTACCTGCTCAACGGGACCGTCTGCCGCTTGCGCGACATCCTGGACCTGTTCATGGACACCGGCATGGGCGCCGGCGCCTACTCCGTGATCGAGCTGTCGATGGTCGAGGACATCCTCTCCGAGCAGGCCGACGACCGGCGTCGCCTGTTCGAGGAGGCCGCTGGCGTGACCAAGTACAAGCGGCGCCGCGCCCAGGCACTCCGCAAGCTCGACGCCACCCGCGCCGACCTCACGCGCCTCGACGATATCGTGGAGGAGGTCGAGAAGCAGGTCCGCTCGCTCGCCCGACAGGCGCAGAAAGCCGCCCGCCACGACCGGCTGGCGACACGGCTCCGCCAGCTGGAGCTGGCGCTCGCCGCGCACGACCTCTCGGGGCTTCAGGCCGAGCGTGAGACGCTGGAGGCGACGATCAAAGACGCCGGCACCCAGGCCGAGGGCCTCGGCGCCACGGTCGCCCGCGGGGAGGCGCAGCTCGAAGAGGCTCGTGCAGCACTCGTCGGATTGGAACAGGACATGGGCCGAGCCGCCCGCGCCCTGCGCGACCACGCGACCGCGGTTCAGGACCTCGAAGCCGAGGTGCGGCTCGGAGGCGAGCGCCAGTCCGCTGGCCGGCGCTCGCTGGAGCGGCTGGCGCGGGAGCGCGACGCCGACGCCGCGCGCGCACAGGCCGCCACGTCCGAACACGCCGAGGCCGAAAGCCGCATCGAGGCCACCGAAGAAGCCGTCGCCGAAGCCGGAGCAGCGCTCCTGGTGGCCGATGGAACGCGGCAGGCGGCTCGCGAAGCGGCCGCTGGCGCGAGGGCTGCGGCGCAGTCGGCGCGGACGGCCGCGGGAGAGACACGCAGCGCGCTCCGCGACGCAGAGGCCGCCGAGACCCGAGCGGCCGACCGCAGGGCCTTCCTCTCCGCCGACGCCGAGCGGGTCGCCTCGGAGCGTGCCGCTTTGGCCGACGCGCCAGCGGACCAGCAGCCGGCCGACACAGCCACCGCCGAGGCTACCCTCGACGAAGCACTCCGGCGCGTCGCACAATCCACG
The DNA here is from genome assembly GCA_038744895.1 of Bacteroidota bacterium. Classification (GTDB taxonomy): domain Bacteria; phylum Bacteroidota; class Rhodothermia; order Rhodothermales; family Rubricoccaceae; genus Rubrivirga. Next base: position 2,343 of record JBCDLV010000182.1, read on the forward strand.
GCTGCTCGCCAGAAGGCACGCACGGCGCTCGACGCGGCCACCGAAAACCGCCAGCGGGCCCAGGCCACGCTCGCGTCGAGCCGAGCAGAGGTAGACCTGCTCCGCGCCATCCTGGAGTCAGGCGGCGAGGGCGAGAGCGCGGTGGCCTTCCTCTCCTCCCACCCCGATGTCGACGCGCCGACCGTGATCGAAGTCGTCGGCGCAGCCGAGGGCGACCGGCTGGCGCTCGACGCTGCGCTCGGTCCGTGGGCGGAGACGCTCGTCGTCGCGACCGAGGGCGATGCCGAAGCCGCGATGGGCCGGCTCCGCGCGGCCGACCGTGGGCGAGCCACCTTCCTCGTGCTCAACCGGGTGGGCATCAACCAGACGGAGCGGTCCCCGACCCCGCCAGGCTCGACGCCGGCCTTGTCCCTGGTCCGCGCCTCCGACCCTCGGTACCTGCCGCTGCTGCAGACGCTCCTCGGCAACGTCTTCGTCGTCGAGTCCCTAGAAGCGGCGCGGGCGCTCCGAGACGCGTACCCCGTCGCGCGGTTCGTGACGCGGGAGGGCGCGTGGACCGACGCCAGCGGGGCCATCCACGGTGGGTCGCCGACGCCCTCGGACGGCGCCAGCCGGCTGGGCATTCGCGAGCGGCAGGCCACAGCAGCAACAGCCCTGGGCGAGGCGCGCGTTGCCAGCGCCGCTGCCGACGCGTCTGCCTCAGAGGCACGCCAGCGGCGGGACGACGCCGAGACCGCGCTCCGGCAGGCCGAGTCCGCACGGGACGAGGCGCGTGCCCAGCGAGACGCGCTCCGCGCCCAGAACGCCCGCGTCGAGGCCGAGGCGGCGGCTCGGGCCGCTGGCGCCGAGCGGTTGGCGGCCCGAGCCGACGAGATCCAGCTGGCGCTCGACGCGGTACCCGACGCGGACGAGCTGGCAGACGCTGTCAGCACGCGCCGCCTCGCAGCGTCCGACGCCGATGCGGCCCAGGCCAACGCCGACGCCGCGCTCGACACGGCCGACGCCGAGCGCCAGCGGGCCGAGGGCGCCTGGTCCGAGGCGCGGCTCGTGGAGGCTCGTGCCCAGGCGGAGGCCCAGGCAGCCCGCGATGCCCGCGACCGCGCGGCCCGAACCATCGAGGAGATCGAGACTCGCCAGTCAGAGCGTGATGCCGACGCTGCGCGCATCCGCGCGGAGATCGACGAAGCCGCCTCGGGTGCCGACGCGCTCGTGGAGCATCTCGACGCCAAGCGTCGCCAGACGGACGCGCTCCAAACCGACGCGTCGGAGGCCGAGACCGCCGTCCTCGAAGGTCGCTCCCGAATCGCCGACGCCGAGCGGTCCCTGCGCGAGGTTCGCTCGTCCCGGGAATCCGCCCAGGGGCGCCGCGCCGAGGCCGAGCGCCGGCTGGCGGAAGTCGCCACGCGCCAGGAGACCCTGTTCGAGCGGCTAGCGGACGAGTACGGCGCGACGCTGGACCAGGCCACGGCGCAGCTCGACCGGCTCCAGGCCGAGGAGCTGTTCCAGCCCGACACGGCGCGGACCGAGGCGCCGGCGTTGCGCGAGAAGCTCCGCGCCCTCGGTGCCGTCAACGCCCTGGCGCTGGAGAACTACGAGGAGGAGCAGCGCCGGCTGGCGTTTCTCCAGGACCAGCGCGCCGACCTCGCGGGCGCGGAGTCGTCGCTGCTCGATACGATCCAGGAGATCAACCAGACGGCTCGCCAGCGGTTCGACGCCACCTTCGCCCAGGTGCGCGAGGCATTCCGTACGCTGTTCAACGACCTCTTCGGCGGCGACGCCACGGCCGACATCGCCCTCGACGGCGACGACCCGTTGGAGGCTCCCGTCTCCATCACGGCCCGCCCGAAAGGCAAACGGCCCGTGTCGCTCACCCAGCTGTCTGGCGGCGAGAAGACGCTCACGGCCACCGCCCTCCTCTTCGCGATCTACCTCGTCAAGCCGAGCCCCTTCTGCATCCTCGACGAGGTCGATGCGCCGCTCGACGACGCCAACATCGGGCGCTTCATGCGTCTCATCCGGTCCTTCGCCGACTCGACGCAGTTCATCCTCGTCACGCACAACAAGCTGACGATGGAGGCGGCAGACCGGATGTACGGCGTCACCATGCCGACGCCAGGCGTGAGCCGGATCGTCGGCGTGCGCTTCGAGGGGGAAGGCGACGGTGCCGCCGTGGACGCCAGCCCAGCGTAGATCAGCGTTCGGCCCGGAAGGAGGCATCCGGCCGAACCCGCGGCACGCTCGCCCGTAGCTTGCCGCGGTCCCCCCACCGCGCCCCATGCCCGACGCTGCGCTCGCCCCCACGGCCAACGCCCTCGTCGCGCGCGTCCTGTCGGATCTGCCGCCGGACCACGCGCGGGGCCGCTCGGCCATCGCGCGTCTCCCCTCCCCTGTGGCAGGCCTGCTGGCGGCGAGGCTCGATCGGGCCGTCGACGACGCGACGCCCTCCTCGGCATGGATCGACGAAAGCGACGACCGGGTGCGGCGAGCCACGGTCTCGTGGGCAGGCATCGTGCGCCCGGCAGCGCAGGTTCCGGCAAACCTCTGGGCCGGCGAAGTGCGCTCCGCCGTCGAGTCGGCGCTGGAGCACCTCGTCCGCCCCGCGTCCGCGCTCGCGCAGGCCGCGTTCGCAGGCGCTCCCTCTGAGAGCGACGCGCTTCCCATCGAGACCGTCCTGGCCCAGTCTCGGCAGTTCGTCCCGTACCCCTACCTCCCGGAGATCGCAGCCCGCTACGTCGAGCGGAAGGAGATCGTCGCACTCACGTCGGCCGACTTCCATCAGCTTCTTCAGCGAATCGACCGGCGGATGGTCCAGACCTTCGGCAGCGCCGAGTGGATCACGCTCCTCGCACCACTCTACGATCTCGCAGGTCCAGTCAGCGACCCCACAGATTGCCTGCCGGGGCACCTCCTCTGTGCCTTCTTCGAGGCCAAAGGCGCCGACGAGATCGCCGCCGCCATCGAGCCCGACGCATCGCTCAGCGCCGATGACCTCCGCCAGCGGATCGCCGGTCTCCTGAGCGAGGACCTCCCCGCTGGCGAGGAGCCTCTCCTTGCCGACCCGGACGCGACGGACTTGCCAGCCGAAGAACATGACGACGAGTCGCCCGCTGGCGATGCCGAGTCGTCGCCGGAGGAGACGGAAGGCGACCGTGACCACAGCGAGGAGGCCGACCGCGAAGAAGCCGACTCGGAGGTCGAGGCCACGGGGACCGATGCGCCAGCGGGCCACGAGGCCGACGCCGTCCCGGACGCCGTCGAGGCGCCTGGCGACGATGGAGCCGCGAGCGACGATGACCAGCTGGCGTCCTTCTTCGACGCATCGGCTGATGACGAGGACTCCGGTGACAGGGCTCCCCCTGCTGGCGAGGACGACCTCGCTGACGCGGCCGGCGCCTCTCGTGAGAGCGCCGTGGACGCGCACCCGCTTCTCGGGTCACAGTACAACGCGCCGGAGTTCGACCCGGTCGACGACTCGGACGTGATCGGCCCGGCACGCCCGATGGGCAGCCACGACGCCGACCCGGAGTTGCTCGACGAGGATGTACCCGGCCGGGAGGTGCCCGACGAGGACACACGCGATGCCGACACACGCGATGCCGAAGGCGCCCCCTCCGCGATGGAGGTCGTCCGGGAGTCGGTCGCAGCGCCAGCGGAGGATCCGGAGCCCCCGATGCCTCCCGTCCTCGACCTCACCGAAGACTCCACCTCTCTCGACGGGAGCGCACCCACCGAGGACTCCTCACCGGAGGAGCCCGAGGGCGACCTGCCCGAGACGCCAGCGGAGTCATCCGGCGATGCGGGCGGCGTACCCGAGCCGATCTGGGCGCGCCTGCTGAACCCCGACGCCGCACCGGTAGCTCCGCCGCCAGCGGAGGATCCACCCCCTGGCGATGTCCCGCTCTGGAAGCAGTTCGCCCAGTCGGACCTCGCCAGCCGCCTCCCGCCGCCGGACGTCGACGATATCGTCGCCGAGCGCGTCCACGTGGAGCCCGTCGCCCCCACCGAGCGGGAGCGGCCCTCGGACGAGGAGGCCCCTGCGTCCACGACGGAGACGCGTGTGCTCGGCCCAAGGGCGGCGGAGCGCCGCTCCTGGTTCATCGAGGAGCTATTCAGCGGAGACTCCGAGGCGTATCGCCGCACGCTGCTGTCGTTGGACGCGGCGCGCACCTACACAGAGGCCACCTCCGTCGTCTCCTCCGAGGTCCTGCGTCGCCACGGCGTGAGCCCCTACACGGAAGCGGCCGTCACGTTCATCGACTCGATCCAGGAACAGTTCGACAAACGGTAGCGGACCCGCTGGCGCCTGTGCCCGGGCCGGGCCGCACCGCCCGTAGCTTCGGGCGCTCTTCCTCGCGCCCATGTCCGACGCCCTCGACCACGCCGCCCTCTACGACGACCTCGACCGACGTCGGGCCGAAAGCCGAGCAGGCGGTGGCGAGGCTCGCGTCGCGCGCCAGCACGACAAGGGGAAGCTCACGGCTCGCGAACGGCTCGACATCCTGCTCGACCCCGGGTCGTTCGTCGAGACGGGCGCGTTCGTTCGCCACCAGGCGTCCGGGTTCGGGCTCGAAGACAGCCGCCCCTACGGCGACGGCGTCGTCACAGGCTGGGGCACCATCGACGGGCGGACGGTCTACGTCTTCTCGCAGGACTTCACGGTCTTCGGCGGGTCCCTCGGGCTGGCGCACGCCGAGAAGATCGTCCGCCTGATGCGGCTGGCGTTGGAGAACGGAGCGCCGGTGATCGGGCTCAACGACTCCGGCGG
>JBCDLV010000183.1:0-7056 GCA_038744895.1 Bacteroidota bacterium
CCGACGCCGACGAGAGACTCCGTCGCGGCAGCGAGGACCGGCGGCGCCACGGGCTCGCCGCGGTCGGCCGTCAGGATGAGGCGCGGGCCGCGGTCGTAGGTGAAGTAGTTGTAGACCCAGTTGACGAACACCGCGATTCGGTTGCGGAAGCCCACGAGCTTGACCAGGTGGACCAGCAGCCAGCCCATCCATGCGATCCAGCCACGCAGGGCCAGGCCTCCTGGCATCTGAAGCACGGCGGAGTTGCGGCCAATCGTCGCCATCTGCCCGAGGTCGTCGTACTGAAAGGGCGCGCGGTCGAAATCCCCCGACACCATCGACTCGATCAGCCGGGCGGCGTGCTTGCCTTGCTGGATGGCGACCTGGGCCACCTGGGGATACAATTCCCCATCGGGTCCCGCCGATCCGGAGGCGTCGCCCACGACGAAGATGCGGTCCTCACCGGGTACGCGGAGGGTTTCGTCGACGACGAGACGACCGCCGCCGGCCTGGTCCCAGCCGTGCGCCGTCGCCAGCCGGTCGCACAGCGGGTTCGCACGCACGCCAGCGGCCCACACCACAGTCTGGGCGTCGATGCGGGAGCCGTCTTCCAGCGTCACCCCGTTGGCATCGACCGACGAGACGTTCTGCCCGAGTTGAATCTCGGCCCCCTTGGCTTCGAGGGTCTCCAGGACGTACTCGCGTAGGCCGGTCTGGTAGCCATTGAGAGGCAGGGTCGCCCCATCGACGAGGACCACGCGTGCCTTCTCCACATCGACCGCGGGGAAGTCTCGGCGGAGCACGCCGAACAGCTCCCGCAGCGCACCGGTCATCTCGACGCCCGTGGGGCCGCCTCCGACGACGACAAACGACAGCACCCCCTGGTCGATGAGGCTCGGGTCGCGAGAGACAGACTCGAACTGGCGCAGGACGTGGCTGCGCAGAGCAACCGCATCCGGCACGTTCTTGACGGGGTAGCCGTGCTTGAACGCCCCTTCGACGCCGTAGTAGGCGGTCGATGCGCCTGGACCGAGCACCAGGACATCGTACTGGATCTCGTCTCCCGAATCGAGCACGAGAACCCTGCGCTCCGGATCGACGTGCTCGGCGAGGCCCAGCCGGACCTGCGCGTTGGCCTGCTTCCGGGCCATGTGGCGAATCGGCTGCGTGATGTCGTCGACCCCCAAGCCCGCCGTGGCCACCTGGTACAGGAGTGGCTGGAACTTGTGGTAGTTGTTCCGATCCACGAGCGTGACATCGACGGCGGCAGACTCCAGCGCTTGGAGACACTCCAGCCCTCCGTGTCCGGCGCCGACGATGACGATGTGGGGACGGGTACCTGGCTTCAGGCCGAGATCAGACACGAGCACGGTGGGGAGTCGTATTCCCGTACGGGTCCCGCTTGCGTCAGTTCGGGTCGCCATGTGAAGGCGGAGCGACTACTCCGCTGGCGACTACTCCGCTGGCGTCGCGGCCAGGGCCTCCAGGGCCGTCAGGTTGATCCCCCGGATCGCAGACTCCGCGATCGCGACGGATGCAAACGAGCCGTTCGACTCGATCAGGAAGCGCTCGCCGACGATAATGCTGACGGACCGAGTGCCACGCTCCGCCGGATCGGAGTAGGTCGCCGGGTACCCCGCAAATGTGGTGTCCGGCGTTCCCCCGTCGAGGCCCCATCCGTACCCCATCCGCTCGGTCATCATGGGCGAGCCCATGTCCAGAATGTTCAAGACGAGCGTGGTACCCATCACACGGGGATTCTCGGTGTAGGACGCGGTCGCTCGCGTGATCTCAAACCCGAGCGCTCCTTCGACCTCGCCGCCTTCGATGGCCTTGGGGAGGCCTTCGACCTCGTCGGGGAAGTAGGACTGCAAGGCCTCAAGGGTGACCACCTCGGACGCCGGCGCAGCGGGCGTGGAGTCTGCTTCGGACGCGTCGCCTGTTTCGCACGCGGCGAGCACAGCGACCAGAACGACGAACGGAAAGACGCGCATGAGACACCTCTGGGAGACTCGTCCGAAGCTACCCGCCCTCCATTCGGCCAGCCATGGAGTCGGCTGGAAGCTGGAGGTCTCAGAACCCTCTCGTCTCCGTCGCCAGCGGACGCCAGCGGCCCTCTCGGTCGCGCTGGAGCGTCACCACCGTGAGCCGTGACTGCCCACGCGTCGCCTCGGCGTGACGGAAGAGAACGTGCATCGCATCGCCATCCGACGCCACGTCGATGAGCTCGGGCGACGGCCATGCGCGCGGCCCGTTCTTCCGCACGTCCATCACGGCGAGGTGAAGCATGAGCATCTCCTCGTCGCTGAGCGGCTGTCCAGCCAGCGGGCCTACCACCGCCTCCGCGTCGAGATCGAGGGCTGACAGGGATTCCTCGATCACTACCCGAGGCCCGTCGAGGCGCCATAGCGCTGCAGCGTCCTGCAATAGCGTGCGCTGAGCCTCTGGGTGGAGCGCTCGGGCAGCCGTTCGCCAGTCCCGGCGGTCGATGGCCTCCACGAACCGGATGGCGCTCTGCTCCGCAGATTGCGGGAGATCCTCCGCTGGCGGCTGGGAGCTGCTGGCCCACCCCGCTGGCGACGATGGCCGAGAGGGTGCGGGGTCGGATTGCTGTGGCACCTGGGGTTGCTGTGCCACCTCAGCACCGATGGCGATACGCATTCGCCGCGCAATCCCACCAGCGAGATCGCTGGCGAGGCCGGGGACGATGATGAGGCCGTTCGACACCGGACCGTCGACGCGAGGGACCGACAGCACACGGCCGTCGTACACCACCGCGAGGGTTTGGCCTGACGAGGCTGCGGTCAGAGAGGCAAGCCGGTCGCTGGCTGCAGGCAGCAGCCAGACCGCGAGCGTCGCGGATCCGTCACCCTCCATCTCCACGCCGACCGTCTGGATGGCAGTCGCAGGTACGTCGAGGATGCTCCGGCCTACGCGAACCGTGGTCCCGGGGTCGGTCGCGACCGGCAGCGGGTCCGACGCCTGCTCCGCATCGGCCGGGGCGAGCCGATGCAGGCGGAGCCCACTCTGCGCGCCCGCGGGGCACGCGAGGGCAAAGGCGAGCATGAGAACAGCGACGCGCATGGTGTAGGAGGCCCGTTCGACGTTACGACGCTGAACGGGTGTTCAGCTCGCCACGCGAAGGGTCAAGGGTAAGACGAGCCCTTGGCAGTGGCTTCAGTCATCGGGATCGATGCGTGAACGGTCGTGCCCTCCGCCGAGTCCATCCGGAGCGTGCCACCGAGTTGCTCGGCCCGGGACCGCATGGACCGAATCCCGAACCCGGTGCCCACCGTTCTCTCCGTGGTCTCATCGGCTCCCTGGTCGAAGGAACCGTCGTCGCGAATCCATAGGTCTACGCTGTCGTCGCTGGCCGCGATGGTCACCGTCACCGACGTGGCGTCGGCGTGCTTGATCGCATTGGCGATCGCCTCTTGCGCGATTCGGTACAGGTTGAGGGCCACTGCTGGCGCCAGGTCCCCTGCGCTGCTGCATGTCACGGTGATCGTCGGACGCTCACGACCGTGGGTCTGCTGGCGGACCTCCGAGCGAAGGCGCTCGCAGAATGCTCCGGTAGTGACGGCCGCATCGTGGAGCGCCCAGATCGTCTCGCGAAGCCGCTTCATGGTGACGCGGGCATCGGTCTCCAGACCGTCCAAGTGCGATTCGTCTGGCGGTGCGCCATCCCCTCCAGCACGGCCGGCCAAGCGCGCGATCTCCACGCCGGCGATGAGGCTCGACAACTGCGCGCCTACGTGATCGTGGAGGTCCCGGCTGATCCGCTCGCGCTCTTCCCGAAGCCGCTGTGCGGACTCCCGCTGGCGTTCGAGGCGCTCCACCTCCATGCGCAAGCGACGCTGCGCCAGCTGGCGGACCAGAACCCCGAACGAGACCAGGACGAGCATCGCCAGCAGGATCTGGACCCACGTCCGCTCCCACCAAACGGCAGCGACCACCACCGGCACGGCCAGTTCGCGGCTGCTCCACGCGCCGCTGGCGGTCCCCGCTCGAACGCGGAGCGTGTACGAGCCCGCCGGGATGCGGGACCAGGACGAGGATCGGTCGGTCCCGAGATCGACCCACTCCGGATCCAGCCCTTCGAGCTGCGCCGCGTAGCGGATCCGGGCGGGCGCCGCGAACGACAGCGCGGCCACCTCCACTCCGAGCGCTCGCTCCTGGGCGCCGAGCCGAATCGTGCCATCCGCCAGCGGACGCCCGGCGGATTCGCCGTTCACGCGTATGGAACGCAGCACGACGGCAGCATCGAAGAACGGCGGCGCAACGACGTCCGGGTCAAACGTGACCAGGTCGTCGCCGACAACGAACGCGAAGCGGCCATCCGGCAGCGCTACGGCGTCGTAGAGGCCGAACCGGACGCCTGGCAGGCCGTCCGACTCGGTGTAGACCTGCATTGACGGATCGGCTGGGGTGTAGCGCACGAGGCCCGCGTCCGTCCCGAGCCACAGGCGCCCGCTGGCGTCTTCGAGCAGGCTCTTGATCGAGAGACCCGGCAGGCCATCGGCGCGGGTAATGCGGACGACCCGGCCCGTTTCGACATCGAGCCTGTTGAGCCCTCCATCGTACGTGCCCACCCACACGACGTTTGGCTCGGCGCGCGACGGGCGGATCACCGTCACGATATCCGACGACAGCGTCGAGGCATCGCCAGGATCCGTCCGAAAGTGCTCGACGACCCGCTCCTCGTCCGGATCGAACAGCGCGAGGCCACCTGTGTACATCCCCACCCACAGACGGCCGTCTGGCGCGTCCGCCAGCTGCCAGATCGTCGAGCTACCCAGGGTGCTCCGGTCCGGGCCAGCCTGGTACACGGCGAAGGAATCTGCCTCGGGCAGGTACCGAGCGAGCCCGTTCTCTGTCGCGATCCAGATGCGCCCGCGCGGATCTTCGTGGATGATGCGTGCATGCCGAGCCATGAGGCCTCGACGTGCGGCTCTGCCATCGTCGTAGCGCGTCGCACGTCCACTGGCGTTGACCCGGACGACACCGGCCTCTTGGTGTGCGGGCCATCCGCCCGTCCAGACCGACCCATCCGATGCCTCCAGGACGGTCGACGGGCACGCGTCTACCGATTCTAGTACCCGCTGAAGGCTCGGGTCAGTCTGTGCAATCGCCTCCATCTGCCCCGACGCTGAGAGCCGCGACAGCGGACGGCACACCGGCGCGACCCAGGGCCGCCCATCTCCTCCCGGCGCCAGCAGGTAGGCGATCTCCGTCGGCGGCAGGGGCGTGGTTTCGAACACCGACCACCCGGGCGTGATCGTTCGTAACCCATCACCGGTCGCTACCCACGTGACACCGTCGTCGTTCGTGGTGACGAAGGTGACCGACGGCTGCACGACAGGATCAGGCCGCTGCACCGTGTACGTCGTGATTCGCCCGTCAGCCATCGCATAGGCCACCAGGCCCGGCCGCGTCTGGCTGAAGCCCCAGATCACATCGCCGTCGAGCCAGAGCTTGAGGTTGGGCACGCGGAGGCTCTCCGGAAGCGGGAGCGGCTCACGACGGAGTATCTCGCCATCGAACACGAACAGGGCGTTCCTCTCGACGATGACGCCGAGGCGATCGCCCGCGACGAGGGAGGGAGAGGATGCGTCCAAAACACGGCGCCAGACCCCATCGCCCGCGTAGATCGCGGCCGCCGTAGACGTGGTCGCCAGGACGTGGCCGCCGGCGACCCCGAGACCCACAACTGAGGTGCGCAACCGCATGACACGACCGGTCGACAAGTCGACCCGCGCATGCATCGGCCTGTAGTCGGTCCTGTCCGCGCGCGAGCCCTCGTAGCGGATCCACGCGTGACCGTGTGCGATGCCGAGCAGCGTCACGTTGAGCGTGACGACATCGGGGAGCGGGAGGCGCTCGGGTTGTCGCCCGCCAGCGGGCACGCGGATCAAGCCGAAGCGGTCGACGCTCGCCCAGATGGCGCCCTCAGTATCCACATCGACGCCCGTGACCCGATTGCCGGGCAGCGCACCCGGACGGCCAGGATCCGCCCGAAAAGGCTCGAAGTCGACGCCGTCGTAGCGGTGGAGCCCGTCCTCAGAGGCGATCCACACGTACCCGATGGCGTCTTGGACGATCCCGTACACGTAGGCGTCGTGGGGCGCCGAGGCCCCCGGGGGCACGTCGAACCGGACGCCAGCGGGTGGCTGCGCGCTGGCCGTGGCGACGGCCCCGACCAGGAGCACCCATCGAAGGCAGACGTGAGACAGGGTCAACGCGGGGACAGACGAAGCACACGAACTTAACGGGCGGTCTCCCGCTGGCGTATCCCGATGCGCCAGGATGGAGAATGGCCGAAGCCGGGCCCGATGGTCGCCTCCAGCGACGCCGTCGCGTACCTACTGCGCTGTGACAACGATCATCGACTACGGCATCGGTAACTTGCGGTCGCTGGCGAAGGCATTCGCGGCCGCTGGCGTTCCTGTGCGCCGAACGGACGATCCAGACCTGATCGCTCAATCGGAGCGGTTGGTGCTGCCCGGCGTCGGCGCCTTCGGAGCCTGTGCCAGCGAGATCCAGCGTCGCGGGCTCCGGGACCTCGTTCGCCAGCGGGCTGCGGAGGGTGTCCCTCTGTTGGGCGTCTGCGTCGGGATGCAGTTGCTGTTCGAGGCGTCCGAGGAACGTGGCGAGCACGAGGGACTGGGCCTGCTCCAGGGCCGCGTCGTCCGCTTCACAGAGGATCTCACCGACGCGACCGGCCAGCGGCTGAAAGTCCCCCACATGGGGTGGAACCAGTTGGATGTGGTGGGCACGCACCCGGTCTTGCCCGCTGGCGCGCCGTGGGTCTACTTCGTCCACTCGTACCACGCGCAGCCCGGCGATTCCGACGACCTGCTGGCGACGGCCACACACGGGACCGCCATCCCCGCCGTCGTCGGCCGGCACAATGTCGTGGGTATGCAGTTCCATCCCGAGAAGAGCGGACAGGCGGGCCTCTCGATGCTCCGTAGGTTCGCCTCCTGGATGCCTGTGCCCTCCCCCGTCTGATGCTCGTCATCCCCGCGATCGACCTCCGAGGTGGCCGCTGCGTGCGGCTGCGCCAAGGACGTTACG
>JBCDLV010000184.1:0-6865 GCA_038744895.1 Bacteroidota bacterium
GGTGGACAACGGCTCACGAGACGAGACGCCGCACCGCGCCCGTACCGCTGGCGCCACGGTCGTGTCAGAGCCTCGCGCCGGGTATGGACGCGCCTGCCTGGCCGGCATCGCCCACCTCGCGCGCCAGCAGGATCCGCCGGATGTCGTGGTCTTCCTCGACGCCGACCAGAGCGATGATCCCGCCGACCTGGATACCCTCCTCGCGCCCATTCGAGCCGACCAAGCCGATCTCGTGATCGGAAGTCGCGTCCTCGGCCAGCGCGCCGGTCGCGTCGAGCGGGGCGCGCTGCTTCCGCAGGCGCGGTGGGGCAACGCGCTGGCGTGCGCGCTGATCCGCCTGCGGTGGGGCGCCCACTTCACGGACCTCGGCCCCTTCCGGGCCATCCGCTGGCGCTCGCTGCGGGCGCTCGGGATGCGAGACGAGACCTTCGGGTGGACCGTCGAGATGCAGGTCCGCGCAGTGCGCGCAGGGCTGCGATGCACGGAGGTGCCCGTCGGGTACCGCCGTCGCGTGGGGCGCTCCAAGATCACCGGGACGGTCAATGGCACCGTGCGGGCCGGCGCCAAGATCCTGTGGACAGTAGGCGCCCACGCCGTGCAGGGGCCGCTCCGCCAGCGGGGCGGGTAGCGCCAGCGGGGATACTCGCAAAGCTACCCGCTGGCGGTGGCAGAGGCCGGTGTTGTCTGGCTTGGGACCGTGGAGTGACTTTCCCTGCGATGGACTGCCACTTACTGTGGGCGCACCGGCACGCCCCAAGAGCGTGTTCAACATCCTTCGCTGATTCGCCCGCGGATAGAAACTGGGCCCTGCGGCTACTCCACAACCTCTACGCTCATGCGAACCACCATCTGGATTGCTGCCATCAGCCTCGCAATGGCTCTGCCGGTCACTGCTCAGCCGGACGCGGATGCCTGTCCCTACGAGGCGTGCGCCGTACGCGTCGACGAGTCGTTCCTGGGCGTGCGCCTCGTCGCCGGGGAGGACGAGACGATCGTGGCGCGGTCTGGGCTGTTCGGCATCGTCGACCTCACCGAGGTGGTGGCGGTCTCGCCGGACGCCCTTCCGTATGCCCGCACCTACGAGAGAAGCCGCCTACAGTCGGCGCTCGCCGGTCTGGCTGGCGCAGCCTTGGTCGGCGTGTGGCTTTCAGGTACGGGCAGCGACGCGTTTCAGACGGGAGCGCTCGTCGGCGGCATCGGTCTGGCCACCGTTGGCTTGACGCTGGACCTCCGGTCGAGGCGCTCTTTCTCACGTGCGGTCTGGGAATACAACCGAAGTGTGACGCAGGGCCTGTAACAGGCATCGGAGACCCCACCCCGGCGAACCAACGGCTCCAGACTTCTCGCATCGACCAGCCGTGAGTCTCATGCTCCGGTTCGCCTGTCCCCTCGTCTCGGCGACCGAGCTAGTCCGGGGCCTGGGCCGCGCGGGCTGCTCCCATCGCCAGCGGGCGGCGGGTGGTGACCCGGAGAGAGACACTCCGCGATGGACACTTACGATCCGCGTTCCCTTCCGCGTGTCGACGCCGTGGATGTCGTAGACCTCCGCCGCCTTAGCGCGTCTCCTGGGTCGCGCCCTGTGCAAGAGGCAGGCAGCGAGCCCCGCACCCGGCTCGTCGGCCTATCGGCGCAGCCGTTTGCAGATGCATGGCGATCACTCACGCCGGGCGATCCCGCTCGGTGCCACGTTCCCCCAGTCGGTCTCCGATTCGTTGTGGATGGCCGTATTCACTTGGAAGCATCGGTTTGCTGGCGGTGCAACAACCTCTTTGGCACGTGCGAGGGTGTCGAGCTTGCCTATGCCTTCGACTCCAAGAGCGAGGCGGCCACGGCCCTGCTGGCGCTCACCCGCGAGGTGCTCGACGGCGCAGCCGCCCCTGGAGGCTGATCGGACCCAGAGGCAATCGACGGGGCTCGTCGCCGGCCTTCTGTGAAGGGGAGGTCGCAGTGCAATCGCTTCACCGCCAGCGGGGTGGGCGGCGCCAGCGGGGTGGGCGGCGCCAGCGGGGTGCGTACCATTTACCATTGGGATGCCCCGCGGGCGGCATGTCGTGGGCGGCTTATCCGGCATGGACGCCGCCCGTTCGTTACCTGCCACACCGCTTCTGATCTCAGTGATCAAGGCATCGGTAGTCTCAGCTCTCCACACGTGCGCCCGCACTCAGCACCCGCACTCGAATGACGATCCACTACTTGGAGATCGTGACCCCCGAGGTCGATGCCGTCTGCGCTACCTACGCGCGCGCCCACGATGTGACGTTTGGCGAGGGCGACCCTTCGCTGGGAGGCGCTCGCACGGCTGAATTGGCCGGTGGCGGAATGATCGGGGTTCGTCCGCCACTCCGCGCCAACGAGGAGCCGGTTGTGCGGCCGTACATGCAGGTCGCCGACCTCAGAGCAGCGGTCGGCGCCGCATCAGAGTCGGGAGCCGAGGTCGCGATCTCCTCGATGGAGTTAGGGGAGCGCGGGACCTGCGCCATCGTTCTCCACGGCGGGGTTGAGATCGGATTCTGGGAGGTGTAGCCGCAGGAGCTGGGACGAGTGGTACCACCCCTGATCAGAATAGTGGGTGACACCCTGAGGAAAACATCCTGGGTCTCGAGTTAGGAGTCGCAGCCGTGTAAGTGTCCGAGCTACAGCGGGGGGCCCTAGAGCCGTTACCACAACGCGCCCGCTGGCGCCGGCAGCCGGGTACCGCGCCAGCGGGCGTCTCCGCCAGATTCAGGGAGCCGATCTCGCGTGCTAGAGCGTTTGGTCGGTACCCTTATCCTGCGACGACGCCCCTCTTTCTGACACGATGCTCGCAGATCTCTCCCTGACGCAGGCGGTGACCGCTCCGGCGCCTGTAGAGACTTCGGTCGCGACGCGGCGGCCCCGCATCACCTCGATCGACGTCATGCGGGGGCTCGTCATTGTGCTGATGATGGTCGACCACGTGCGCGAGCGCTTCTTCTACCACATCTCGATCGGCGACCCCGTCAACCTGGAGGTCGCGAGCACGGGGCTGTTCTTTACCCGCCTCTCGTCGCACCTCTGCGCTCCGGTGTTCGTGCTGCTGGCGGGGCTCGGCGCGTGGCTCTACGCGCACCCGCGCGGCGGGGAGTCGCGATCCCCCAGCCGTTTCCTATTCACGCGGGGCCTCTTCCTGGTCGTCCTGGAAGTCGTCCTCATCAACCAAGCGTGGTTCTGGGGCTTCCCGCCGGACACGATCTATCTCCAGGTCATCTGGGCCATCGGGATCAGCATGATCGCCCTGTCGCTGCTCGTGCGCCTACCACACTGGGGCATTGCGACCCTGGGCCTCGTCATCGTCTTCGGCCACAACGCCCTCGACCCGATCACCGTCGCCCCGGGGGATCTCGGCTATTCGCTGTGGACCATCCTGCACGACCGGGGCTCTCTGCTTTCGAGCGACCTGATCTCCATCTGGGCTTCCTACCCGGTGCTGCCGTGGATCGGGGTGATCCTGTGCGGCTACGCGCTCGGGCCCCTCTACGGCTCGACGGTCACGTCTGCCGATCGCAAGACGCGCCTCGTGCAGATCGGCGGCGCATGCCTGGCCATCCTGGCGCTGCTCCGTGGCCTCAACGTCTACGCGGAGCCTCAGCCATGGACCGCTGGCGCCACGCCCCTCGACACGCTGATGTCGGTGCTGAACTACACCAAGTACCCGCCCTCGCTCGCCTTTCTCCTGCTGGCGCTCGGCGTCGCCCTCCTGCTGATGGCGTGGCTCGACACGAAGGACAACCCCGCGACGCGGATCCTCCAGACGTTCGGCCGGGCGCCGATGTTCATCTACGTCCTGCATCTGTACGTCCTGCTGCTGTGCTACCAGATCGTTCTCTGGACGGTCGGCCCCAACGCGGGCGACCTGTACCACATCGACCACGTCTGGCAGATCTGGCTGCTGACGGGCCTCCTCGGCCTGGCGCTCTACCTGCCGACACGTGCGTTCGGTCAGTTCAAGCGCGCGACGGACAAAACCTGGGTTCGCTACTTCTAGACGCTCGGACCCACGTCGTCCCGCCGCAGGCGTTTCCGGACGACTGGCTCCGATCACGCTACGGCGCCATGAGACTCGCCAGAGCCAACGAAGCCTGAGCACGAACACGATCGGGCGGCTCGCCAGCGGCCATCAGCATGGTCACAGTCGTCAACTGGGTATCGAGCGTGTACGCCGCCAGCGGAGGGTCCACGTCGCTGTTGGCATCGCCACGGGCGACGGCTCGGATGTACCAGGCTTCGTACGCGCCCTGGAGTTCTTCGCGAAGGGCAGCCACGCGGTCCGTGGTTTCCGGGCCGAGCTGATCGGGGGAGGCTCGCAGCTTGGAGAAGAGGCAGCCTGCCGGGAGGTCTCGGTCTGAGGTGTACCAGGACACGAGTCCCTGGAGCACGTCGCCGAACGGTCGCTCACTCGCCAGGAGTTGGTGCAATCGTTCGAGAACGGTCCGGCGGTAATGATCGAGGGCTGCCCGCATCAGGCCGTCCTCCCCTCCGAACTCTCGGTACAGTCCCGGCTTCGAGATGCCAGCCCTGCGGCAGAGTTCGTTGACACCGAGCGCGTGGGGGCCTTCCTGCCAGTAGCACTCCGTAGCGATCTCGATGGTCCGCTGGCGATCCAGGGTTCGCGGGCGCCCACGAGGACGCCTCGGTGTCTGATTGGACATTTTAGAACCACACGGTATTTATTTTTGCTTTCCGACGCCCGACCGCGTACGTTGGCTGCGAATCGAAGGTATCGATGACCCACACTGGATGCCCGTTCGCCCTCCACACCGAGCGTTCAGTATGACTCAAGCTGGTCTTCCGGTAGGCAAGCCAGCCATAGGCAAGCCAGCCACACGCTTCCTCCACCAATCCGCCGAGGCAACCCGACCACACAGCCCCATGGTCACAACCACGAACGTTCCCCAGGTCGATCTGGCAGCTCTCCAGCGGTCGCATTGGTCTGAGGAGGAGCAGCAGAACGTCGCGGTCGTTGCGGACTTCGTCCAGCACCTGATGAACGAGCATGACTTCGACTACGTCCTGCGCACATTTGGCGACCACCCCTACGTGCAGCACAGCCGCGGCATCCCCGACGGAATGGACGGGCTTGTTGGGTTCGTGCGGCAATTCGTGAAGCGGTTCCCCGACTACTCCTACGACGTGAAGCATGTCTTCGCCGATGCGGACACCGTCACGTTCCACTCGCATGTGACTCCCAGGAAGAGCCAGAGAGGCGATGACACGAAGGGGTTCAACATCATCGACACGTGGAGGTTGGAGGACGGGCGAATCGCTGATCACTGGGACGCGATCCAGCCCCTTGACGGGTTCATGCGCTTCTACCTGTGGCTGACCGGCGGCGCGATCCGGAATGCCAACGGGGTGTTCTAGACACCGCATCTCCATGGCGTGCCGGTGCCCGATACTTGGACCCCACACAGGCGTCCAGCCCCATGACAACTTCACCGCCTGACCCGCGGGCGCCAGCGGGCCTATCCGGACCACCGACGTATCAAACCGTCGGCCCCAACGCCATCGCGTACCACACCGTCGGCAGCGGGCCGACTCTGGTGTGTATTACCGGCTGGCCCTTCCACAGCGCGACCTACCACCGCCTCGTGGCCCGGCTGGCGGATCGGTACCGCTGCGTCTTGCTCGACTCGCCAGGGCTCGGGCTGACCCGGTGGAGCGACGCGACGGACTTCACGTTTCCTGGTCAGGCCGCCACGTTCAGCGGCTTCCTGGACGGCTTGGGCATCGAGGAGTACTACCTGCTGGCACACGACACTGGGGCGACCATCGCCCGCCTCATGGCCGCCGAGCACGGTTCGCGGGTCCGCGGATTCGCCATCCTCAACACGGAGATCCCGCGCGAGCGTCCGCCCTGGTTTCCGCTCTACGCCCGCCTCATGCGCCTGCCTGGCAGCGCCGCGCTGTTTCGGGTACCGCTCCGCTGGCAGACGTTTCTGCGGTCACCGATGGGGTTTGGCGGCTGTTACGCCGACCCGTCTCTCGTCGATGACCGGTTCGTCGCCACCTACATCCAGCCTCTCCTCGACGACGCCCAGCGTCTCGATGGGGCGATGCGCTACCTGAGCATCGGCCTCGACTTCGACCTGATCGACGCTCTTCCGGAGGTCCACGCCCACATCACGGCGCCAGTCCACCTGATCTGGGGGCAGGCAGACCCCACGTTCCCGGTGGCGGGCGCCCGCCGCATGGCGACGGAGTTCGCAAACGGGTCTGGCATCACGGAGATCGAGCGAGGCAAGCTACTCGTCCACGAGGAGTTTCCGGAGCCGGTCGCGGTCGCAGTGCGTCGCGCGTTCAAGGCCGACTGATTCGCTGTGAGGCCTGGCCTCTCGACGACGGCGACCGCAGAGGCCGGTCGCTGACAGGGCGCGTTGCATGTTGGTGCAACCCGCAGCACGATGACTGACGACCGCGAGTCGTGATTCAACCTGGCAGACCTGGACCGAGCGCCGAACTCAACTGTATTCAGCGACACGTAGGAACCGGACGTCGCTCTCCGAATGCCTCGGCCTCCCGCTCCAGCCAGTTGTCGTAGTAGCACTCGCTCTCGAAGACGCCGCCCTCGATCCCGAAGTACGCGAGGGCATTCAGGGCGGGGCTGTCCAGGTATACCCAACGCGAGGCGCCCCGGTACGCGCCAAAGGCCCGGAGCGGGGCGTCGAGCGGGGCGCGGAAGGACGCCTCAGCGCGGGCCATCTCGTCGAGCTGCATGACGTGGACCAGTTCGTGGGCCGTCACGCCGTAATTGAAGCCCTCGGCCTGGCGCCGGATGATGACCGAGCCGAGGAAGGCGTACCCGGCGAACCGGCCGTCCTCCCCGAACAGGGGCGGTTCGATCGAGTCA
>JBCDLV010000185.1:0-6864 GCA_038744895.1 Bacteroidota bacterium
CCGCGCTCGAACCGTCCGCGCATCCAGCGCCGGATGAGGGCCCGCGACGGCGGCAGCAGGCCGAGGAATCCCACAACGTCCGTCAGAAAACCGGGCGTCAGCAGCAACGTCCCCGAAAGCAGGATGATGAGGCCGTCGATCAGCTCGGGCCCGGGGACGCCGCCCGTGCCGAGGCGCTGCTGCACGCGGTTCCAGGCGGCCAACCCCTCGCGCCGCGCCAGCCACGAGCCCGCGACCGCCGTGAGCACGACGATGCCGACCGTGGGCCACAGGCCGATCTCGCCGCCGATCGTGACGAGGAGCGAGAGGTCCACGAGCGGGACCACTAGGAAGAGCAGGAGCAGGCGACCGAACATGGGGCGGTAGGCGTGGCGATCCCTACGAGAACGGCCGGGCCAGGGTTCGTCGCCTCCTCCCGGCATGGAATCCCCGTGCGGACCTCCGCTGGCGCCAGCGGGGTATCGGCTCCAACCGAACCGCCAGCAGTCCTTGAGATGCCCGATCGCCTCTTCTACGCCCTGCCGATCCTCCTGCTGGCGGCCTCGGCCCACGCCCAGCCGACCGATGTCGACACCCTGACCTCGACGAGCCTTCAGCTTTCGGAAGCTCTCCGGGCCGATCAGCAGGCGCACCTGTGGCGCGTCGGCGCGTGGGGGCTGGCGAATGCCATCGGTGGGACCGCGCTCGTCGTGGCGTCCGACCGGGACCGCCAGCCGGGGGCATGGGCCTATGGCCTCCAGTCGGGGGCGTGGGGCGTCATCAACGTCGGCATCGCCGCTGTCGGGCTGGCGACAGGGCCGGGCGAGACGACCGCCGTGTGGGCCGAGGCCCTCGGCGCCGAGAACACCTACGCCGACATCCTGCTGGTCAACCTCGGACTGAACGTGGGCTACATGGCCGTCGGCGGGACCCTGCTGGCGGTCGCCGGGCGCGGCGTCTCCAACCCACCGGCGTGGCGCGGGCACGGCGCGGCGCTCGTGGTGCAGGGGCTCGGGTTGCTGGTCCTCGACGGCATCGCCTACCTGGGCACGCGCGCCCGCCTCGACGCCCTCGTCGACGCCGCCAGCGGAGCCCAGGTGATGGCCTCGGCCGATGGCCTCCGCCTCGTGATTCCGCTGTGAGCCGTTCTCCCGTGAGGGACGCCGCCAGCGGAATCGGCCGGCCCTCTGTGGGTCAGGGCCTGCTGGCGGTCGCGTTTATCGCTGCTGGCGTGGCCCATCTCGTAGCGCCGGCGGTGTACGACCCGGCCATGCCACCGGGGGTACCGTTCCCCCGCGCGATGATTCTGGTGAGCGGCATCGCGGAGATCGCCGGTGGCATCGGCCTTCTGATTCCATCTCTACGCGTCGCGGCTGGGTGGGGGCTCGCGCTCCTGCTGATCGCGGTCTACCCCGCCAACGTATGGATGGCGCTGGACGGATCGGCCGGCCCGTCCTGGGCGCTGTGGGCGCGCCTTCCCCTCCAAGGCGTCCTGGTGGCCGTCGTGCTGCGCGCCAGCGGGGCCTACTCGATGCGGGTGAACGTGCCAGGGCACGCCAACTCGGCTAGGGCGAGGTCGTAGGGCGCGTAGTAGGTGTAGACGATCTCTCGGTTTTCACCTTCGGGAGGGACGAACGCGCACGTGGCGATCCGGTCGGCGAGGGGGCATGCGCCAGCGGAGAACGTGGCGTCCGGAGCCCCGTCGCAGACGGCTCGCGCATCGGCGGAGGTCCAGCCCTGGCCAGAGAACGACATGCAGTAGCTCTCGCCTCCTCGAATGTCGCAGCTACCGGCGCCCTCGACAGGCTGAGGGGTCGGGGCGGGTGTCGGCGGTGGTACGGGCAGAGGCGCGGGCGGCGGAGGCGTAGGCCGCGGCGGAAACTCGACCGTCTGCTCTGGTGGCTCCATCGTGTCGAAGACCGCCTCGCCGGCATCGAACGGCGTCGGCGGGTCGTCCTCAGGTTCCACCAGGACGCTGTCCGCGAGGTCGCGAGCTCCGCTGGCGAGCTCCGCCGGCGGTTCTGGGGACGTGTCGGAACTGCACGACGTCACCAGGAGCGCGAGGGTGAGGAGAAGGGGGGAGGAGCGAGCCACCCCCAAGTCTAGCCCCGTGCTGAGACCGCGTCCCACAGTCCACGGTAGGATGCACCATCGCGGTAGCGGTCGATCCAGCGACGGTCCACGGCGTGCTTCAGTCGGAGCACCCACCGGCCATGCACGGCGATGTCGCCAGCGGTCCACCACGCGGTTCGCTCACCGGTAGAGAGCAGAAGGGGCGCCACCGGGTACGGTCGGAAGGGCGCGAGGCTGGCGCCAGCGGGGTCGTGACCGCGTGCGAGGGCCTTCAGCGTCCGCTCCAGGTTGGTCCGCAGCGTGGGTCCTTGCTTGACCGCGTGCACGCCGATTCGTGCGAGCGACTCGTGGCCTGCGACGGCGGCGCCATCGCCCGCGACGAACACCCGCGGGTCCGAGACCGACTGGAGACCCGCATTCACCTGGACCAGGCCTCGATCCGTGACGGCCAGCCCGGCCTCTCGGTACAACGGCGGCCCCACGGACCCGGTGGCCCACAGCACCGCATCTGCGCGCAGCGACGGCCCCGACCGAAGGCGGACCTCGCCTGGGCTGGCACTCTCCGCTCTCTCCCCGAACCGGAGCGTGACGCCCCGCTGGCGGAGTGCGTCCGCGGCCCACTGCCCGAGCCGATGCGGCAGAGTCGGGCACAGCCGCTCGCCGGGCTCGACCACGGTCACCGCCAGCCGGCCGAGGCCAGGCCGGGCGGTCAGATTGAGCGCGCACTCGACGCCTGCGGCCCCACCGCCGACGATCACCAGCTGGCGCTCTGCGTGCTCCGCTGCGGTCGCGTCGAGGAACAGACCCAGCTCTCGGATGCGCCACAGCGGCTTGGCCCGGATCGCGCCGTCCGCGGACTCGCGTCCGGGGTTCACCGCCCCGATGTCGATGGCGACCAGGTCATAGCGCTCCTCTCGGCCGTCGTCCAGCCGGACCACTCGCGCGTCTCGGTCCAGCGTCACGGCGCGCCCCTGGACGAACCGGACGCCCTCGTGGTCGCAGATAGGCGCCAGCGGGATGGTCACGTCCTCGCGGGTGTAGACGCCGCCGAGCCACTCGGGCGTCATGCCGGAGTACCACAGCTCGGGCTGGTCGGACACGAGCACGACCTCGGCGCCGGTGGCCTCCGCCAGCCGGCGCGCCTGAGCGAGAACGGGGAGGCTGGCATGACCCCCGCCGACGAGGAGAAGGGTCATCAGAAGCTCCGCCGAGACACGGGAGACAGGGACATGAGCCGATCGGAGACGATCATGACCACCCCCTGAATCCTGCACACCCTGCCCCGCTGGCGATCAGATTGCCCATTGCCCATTGCCCATTGCCCATTGCCCATTGCCCATTGCCCATTGCCCATTGCCCATTGCCCATTGCCCATTGCCCATTGCCCATTGCCCATCACTCCTCATCCACGGGAAGGCGCCGCCCGGCCGCGATGGCGCGGACGATGGCGTCCTGGGCCCTCGCGATGCGTCCGCCGCCCGTCGTGTAGTTGTTCGCCATGAGCACGAACACGTAGGGCGTCCCGTCAGGCCCATCGACGTAGCCGGCCAGGCAGCGCACCGCCAGCAGGGACCCGGTCTTGGCGCGCACCGGGACGCCGTCGAGCCGGTTGCGGAGGGTGGAGCCGGCGCCTCCGCCCTCGGGGAGGGACCGGCGAAAGTCAGCGGCGGCGGGGTGGGTGCGCATCCAGCGGAGGACGGCCGCCAGCGACGCCGGCGTGACGAGGTCCTTGCGCGACAGGCCCGACCCGTCGGCGACGTTGAGCCCGTCGGCCTCAGCGCCGGCGCGAGTCACGAGGGCCTGGATGGCATCCTCCGCCGCGTCGGCCTCGCCATCGCCGAGTGTGCGGAAGACCTGCTCCGCGTAGAGGTTGTCGCTCTCGCGGTTGATCCGCTCGATGATCTCGCTCAGCATGGGCGAGACGTAGGCTCGCAGGGGCTCCTGCCCATCGTAGCTGGGCTTTCGGGTCGTGTTGTCGATGTCGACCCGTTCTGCGCGACGCACGTCGATCCCGGCCTCCTCCAGCCGAAGTGCGAACGCGTGGACGGCGAACAGCGTCGGGTTGGCCACCGGGACGCGGAGCGTGCCTCGGTACCCGTTGGGGACGCCGCCTCGGAGGACGAACTCGTCCGTTCCGAGCGTGCGCTCCACGTCGAGGCGCCCGCCGCCAGACCGCGTGACGACGTCCCCCGTGACCGTCGCGAAGCCGGGCGGGTCGGGCTCGAACACCGGCGCCTGCCCTGGCGATGTGCCCCGAATCTGGATGCGGACGAGATTGTCGCCCCATACCAGGCCGCCCGCTGGCGGCGCGTACTGCTCGGTGGCGATATGCGTCACGTCCCAGCCCTCGCCGTAGCGCGCGTCCTCGAACACGTCGTCGTCACCTACGATGCGACCGTCGATTCGGCGGACACCCGCGTCGTAGAGCGCCTCGGCCCAGTCGCCCAGTGGGTCGCCCTGGCCCTCACTGCCGAACGTGGGGTCGCCGGATCCACGCAGTACGAGATCGCCGGTGAGCGTGCCATCCTCGCGTACCTCCCCGATGTGGTAGAGACGCGTCGTGTACCGAAACGTCGGGCCGAGTTGGTCGAGCGCGGCGGCGGTCGTGAAGAGCTTGAGGTTGGAGGCTGGGAGGAGGTTCTTGTCGGCGTTTCGGCTGAGGACAATGCGCCCCGTCCGGGCGTCCTGGATCACCAAGCCCCAAATCGCGGAGGGAAGGTCCGGGTCGGCGAGGATCTCGTCGACGGCGGCGACCGTGCGTGCCTCGGTGCCATCGGCATCGGCCTGGGAGGGGCGGGCGACCCACAGCACGACGGCTACGGCGAGAACGGCGGCGAGGGCGAGCTGGCGCATGGCGGGGAGACGAGCAGCGTGGGAAGCTAGAGCCTCGCCCGTCGGCTCGTTGCGCCTTCCACGCCGCCAGCGGGACACGAGGCCGAGGCTCGGACGGGACCCGCTGGCGCCTCGGTGTTGGGCGCGGCCCCAGGGATGGGCACGCGGAGCCGGCAGCCTCCGCCGTTATCTTCCGCCCGCGACTGAAACCGACCCGATGGCCGCCAAAAAACGCCGCTCGCGGCGCTCCTCCGCTCCGACTGCCGCCCCGTCGCGCAGCGTCACTACGATGCCGTTCGACCGGATGAACTACCGGCTGCTGCTCGGCGCCGTCGGCCTGATCGTCCTCGGCTACACCGTCATGCTGGTCGACAACGCCGTGAGCGACAACCCGGTCGACAGCTTCCTCTCGCTGTGGGTCGCGCCGCTTCTCCTGCTGGCGGGCTACGTGGGCGCCATCGCCGCGGTCCTGTGGGGCGTGCCCAAGGACGAAGCTCCAGAGACGACCGTGCCGGCGACGCCAGCGGATCCGGAGCCCGAGGCGCAGCCTGCGGCACAAGGCGCGGCCTGATGCGGGCGAGCGTCCTCCTGCTGGCGGTTCTGCTCGGCGCGTGCGGCGGCGAGCGCCGGCAGGTCGAGATCACCGAGGCCGAGGACCCCGTGCCCGTGCGGCCAGCGACGCGCCCGTCTATCGCACCGCTCGATACGGTCTACGCCGACTCGGGCCTGTTCGTCGATCCGTCGCTGCGCCTCGACAGCCTCCGCGCCGACTCGCTCCGGCGTGACAGCCTGCGCCAGGACTCGCTCGCACGGGCCGTCCCCGCGGATCCTGACTTCCGCACCTTCTGGCCGGAGTTCCGCCGCGCCGTCGAGTCCGGCCCTGACGCCGTTCGCCAGCTGGCGTCGTTCTCGGGACGTTTGGGGGAAGCCGCCTTCGACGAGTGGCTCCACGATGCGGCCTTCGGCGATGGGCCGTTCCGAAGCCGCGTGCTGGCGCTCACGCCGCGCGACTTCGAGCGCGACGGCACCGCCCGAGAGGTGCTGATCCTGATCGGCTATAACGCGGACGGCGACGTGGTACCCGAGGACGAGGCCGAGACCGAGTCCAGCGTCTCGCTCCGGTTCGAGGTGGTCGGCGACGCCTATCGCCTCGTCGAGATCAGTCCGGCCGGATAGTCCGCTGGCGCTAGGATCAGGGCGGCGACCGCTGAGACGGTCGACGCTGCGCCAGCGGGGAGGCACCGCTCGGATGCGCCCATGCAGCGCATGTGTCTAGCAGCCGCCGTTCCGAGAAAGGAAGAGGTCGATCTCGTGCTCCAGCCACTGATCGTCCCGGCATCCGGCGGGTCCGAGGAAGTAGGCTGCCGCGAGCCCCATCGGGTTGTCTAGGTAGACGACCGAGGCGAGTTCGTCGTACGAGCTTTCGGGACCGGATTGGAAGGCTCGGCCCAGGCCCGCGTAGAGCGCGTTCGCGCGGAGCCACTCGCGGTGCTGGAAGACGTGCATCAACTCGTGCGCAGAGATCTCGTAGTCCTCTGCTCCGGGTTCGACCTCCGACAGGTAGACCGTGTTGAGAAACGCCCAGGCTCCGCTCTCGGGGAGGATATCTAGAGGGGTCTGCGAGACTCCAGGCCCCGTGAACACGAGCGTTCCGAGCGCGAGTGAGCGCCGGACGTCGAGGCGGTCTTGCGCGAGCATGAGCCCTGTTGCGACGACGTTGAAGGGCATCACGCGAGCCGTCACCGCCCTCGTGTCGGGCCTAACGTCGAGTCGGACGAACGCGAGGTGATACGAGAGCCTGTCCAGAGGCGGGCGGTCGTGAGCTGCGTTCTCGATCATGGACGCGCCGGTTTCGTGGACGAGCGCGGCCGGGTACGCCCACGCGTACGTGCTGTCAACGTAGATGCGGTGAGCCAGCCACTTCCCCGCGTACAGGCCGGCGCCTCCCACGGCCCCGCGGAGAGCCCCACGTGTCAGGCG
>JBCDLV010000186.1:0-6783 GCA_038744895.1 Bacteroidota bacterium
AGCCCGGCACGGCCCGCCGGGGCACGGTCGTCTTCTACCTCCCCGAGGTCGCGCCCAGAATCGAGCGTCTGGTCCTGGTGGCCTCCATCGGCGAGCGCCGCCTGACGCTCCCGATCCCGGTGCCGTAACCGCCGTCTCGGCCGCTCGCTTCTCTCCGGAGACCTCCCGGGGGCGGAGCCGCGTTCGGCCTCGATCCACTCGGTGGGGCTTCCGTAGCGTCGCCAGCGGGCTCACACCTCCTCGTGCAGCCTGGGGCGACGGCGCGCTGCACCGGAGAAACGCCTCCAGAGGTACTAAACCTTCGCGAAGCGCCCCGCTGGCGGTCGCCCTCGCCGAGGTGGGCCCGCTAGCGGCCTCCGAGGTCTCATTCCGAGCTGCGGAACTCGGCTGGGACGGGACCTGCTCCTTCCTCTTCGTCCCACGCGACGGCGATGATCCACCAGCGACCTTCGCGGAAGACAAGCTGGAAGCTGTTGATGCCGCGCCCGAGCATCTGGTCGCTCTGGTAGGGCGACTTCTCGTAGGTGCTGAAGATGGTCGCGACGTCGCCGAACCGGTGCACGACCTGATGCACCTGCGCCTCCGAGAATCCTTGGTCGCTGGCACTGCCGATGAAGTCCATGGACGCGTAGAGGCCCTTGTAATAGTCGGCGTACTCGCGCGGTGAGAAGACGCGCTCCTCGCCATTCATCTGCTCCGGGTTGGGGAGAAGCATGGCCTCGGGATGGTAGAGCGTGATGAACCGGTCCCAATCGTGGTCCTCGCCGGGAGCGCGGTCCAGGGAGTCGTAGACCGCGGCGACGACGGCCTCCGGGGATGCCACATCGGCGGGATCGGCTTCCTGTGCCAGAGCAGGGGTAGCGAGAAGGAGGAGGGCGAGAGTGGACGCGCGCATGGAAACTCGGCGGGTGAGAGCGTGGCAAGGTAGCCGGTCGGGGCGACACGCCCGCCGAACCCCTCGCGCCGGACCGCCAGGATCATCGCAGCCCCGGCTGCCGATTGTTCCGATGTCCCGGTGGCGCCTGCTGAGACGCGCGCCCGCTTCGAGAGCTAACCTCCACCATGCCCGACGCTCCCCTCGTTCTCGTCACCGGTGCCTCCCAGGGCATCGGCGCAGCCATCGCCGACGCGTTCGCCGAGCGAGGCGCCCCGCTGGCGCTCGTGGCGCGGTCAGCAGACAACCTGTCTGAGGTCGCCGAGCGATGCCGCCAGTGGGGAGGCAGCGCGGAGACGTTTCCCTGTGACGTGACCGACGACGCGGCGGTCGAGGCCATGGCCGATGCCGTCCGCCGGTGGGGAGGGACGCCAGACGTGCTCGTCAACAACGCCGGCGCCTTCGAGCCCGGCGGCGTGGTGGACACGACGCCGGACCAGTTCCGGCGCCAGCTGGAGGTCAACGCGGTCAGCGCGTTTCTGGTGACGCGCGCGTTCCTGAGCGGGATGCTGGAGCGCGGGAGCGGACGCATCCTGATGATGGGGTCGGTGGCGTCAGTCCGCGGCTACCCCGGCGGCGCGGCCTACGGTGCGGCCAAGCACGCCATGCTGGGGCTGGCACGCTCCCTCCGCGAAGAGGTCAAGGGCACCGGCGTCTCTGTCACGACGCTGCTCCCCGGCGCGACGCGGACGGCCTCATGGGACGGTACCGACCTGCCAGATGACCGGTTTATTCCGCCCGAGGAGGTCGCGCGAGTTGCTGTCGAGGTCGCCATGCTCAGCGGCCGCACCGTCGTCGAGGAGGTTCTGATCCGTCCGGATGCAGGCGACATCTAGGGGTGTCCGGCCGCGGAACGTGGCCTGTCGGGACTGAGTCCTCTGGAGGCGTTCTATTTGCCTCCCATGCCCGACATCCGCCACGAGCCAGACGCGCAGCGCTTCGCCGTTGACGTCGAAGGGGGAACCGCTGAGCTTCAGTACCGGCGCCGCGAGCACGTCGTCGCGTTCGTGCACACCTTCGTGCCACGCGCCTCGCGCGGAGACGACACCGCGACCTCCCTCGTCGAGGCCGGTCTCGCCTGGGCACGAGAGGAGGGGCTGCGGGTCCGGCCGGTGTGCCCGTTCGTCAAGGCCTACATGGAGGCGCATCCCGAGACACAGGACCTCCTCCTCTAGCGGGTGGCCATCAACGAACGACGGTGGGGCTTGCTGAACGGGTCCCGCTGGCGGCAGCCGTGAGGACTGCGCGCAGTTCCGATAGGTGGGCTGGCCAGGTGGCCTTCGCCAGCGGGTCGAGGGTCAGCTGCAGACGAGCGGACCCCGGCGGCGGTCGCGCCGATCCTCACGTCGGTCCCGGACATCCTCGGCACGATCCCAGCGGTCCTCGGCGCGGTCTCGCCGGTCTTCGAGACGGTCGAATACATCCTCGACGAGGTCTAGGGGCCCTGTAAACCGACGCCTGTCTCGACGATCTTCCGCCCGGTCCCGCCGGTCCTCGCGACGATCCCGGACATCCTCGCGCCAGTCGCGTCGGTCTTCGCGGATGTCGCGTACCTGCTCGCGGCAGTCGGCATAGAGGCGTGAGTCTCGGTGGAGGGTGCGTTGCGCGGAAGCCGGAACGGCGACGGCAGTTAGGAGGACGGTGACTAGGGCAAACCGCATGGGTCTAGAGAGATGGTGGGGCTTCCAAGGACGGGCTGAATTCCCGTGCTGCCGTCACGACCGCGCGCCAGCTGTATGGCGAATCCGTCACAACCAGAGCCGCCGTACTCTGGCGGTACAGACGCCCCAGACCGTGATGGCCGACGTCCTGCACGACCCTGAGCACAAGCGATTCGCACTGGAGACCGATGCCGGTCTCGCCCACCTCGACTATATCCTGACCGATGCGCTCCTGGTGCTCTCCCACACCGAGGTGCCCGTGGGCGCAGAGGGCCAGGGCGTAGGGAGCCGGCTGGCGAAGGCAGGCCTCGACCATGCGCGTGCCGAGGGGCTCCGCGTGATGCCGCTGTGCCCATTCGTGGCTGCCTACGTGCGCCGGCACCCGGAGGAGCGCGACCTCCTGATGGCTGGCGTATCCGTGTAGCGCCGAGGGCCCGACGGCTAGCTTCCGCCATGCCCGACGACCTCTTCGACGCCGCCGCCGACCGCATCCGCCAGCAGAGCGCCCCGCTGGCGGACCGCATGCGCCCGCGCACGCTCGACGAGTACGTCGGCCAGCCGCAGATCCTGGCGCCGGGCAAGCTGCTCCGCCGCGCCGTCGAGGCCGACCGCGTCACGTCGCTCATCCTGTTCGGGCCACCGGGGACGGGCAAGACCACGCTGGCGCGGATCATCGCGGGCACGACGCGGAAGCACTTCGCCAGCCTCAACGCGGTGCTCGCAGGCGTCAAAGACATCCGCCAGCAGATCGCCGCGGCGCAGGAGCGACTGCGGCTCCACGGCCAAGGCACCATCCTGTTCGTGGACGAGGTCCACCGGTTCAACAAGAGCCAGCAGGACGCGCTCCTGCCGCACGTCGAGAACGGAACCGTCACGTTCGTCGGTGCCACCACCGAGAACCCGTACTTCGAGGTCAACAAGGCACTCGTGTCGCGGAGCCGCGTGTTCGAGCTGCAGACGCTCACCGAAGCCGACCTCCGCGCGGTCGTCCAGCAGGCGCTGGCCGAGCCGGGACGCGGCTACGGCGGCCGGAACGTCCAGATCGACGAGGACGCGCTGGCCCACCTCGTCGGCACGGCCAACGGCGACGCCCGGTCCCTGCTCAACGCGCTGGAGCTGGCCGTCGAGACCACGCCTCCCGCTAGCGGGCCCGCTGGCGACGCGGTGCGCGTCACGCTGTCTGTGGCGGAGGACTCGATCCAGCAGCGGGCCGTCCTCTACGACAAAGACGGCGATGCCCATTACGACACTGTCTCGGCGTTCATCAAGTCGATGCGCGGCTCCGACCCCGACGCTGCGCTCTACTGGATGGCCCGCATGATCTACGCAGGCGAGGATCCGCGCTTCGTGCTGCGCCGGATGCTCATCTTCGCGGGCGAGGACATCGGCCTGGCCGATCCGAACGCGATGCGGCAGGCCGTGGCGTGCCAGCAGGCGTTCGACATGGTCGGGATGCCGGAGGGCCGGTTCATGCTCGGGCAGCTGTGCGTCTACCTCGCCACGGCGCCCAAGTCCAACTCCGGATTCGCGTTCTTCAACGCCCTGGAGCACGTACGAAAGGAGCAGACGGAGGACGTGCCGAACGCGCTCAAGGACGGCAACCGCGACAAGAAGGGCCTCGGCCACGGGGAAGGCTACAAGTACCCACACGCCTACCGCGACCACTACGTCCCGGAGCAGTACCTGCCGGGCGGGATGCAGGGGACGTACTTCTACGAGCCCTCGGATCAGGGCTACGAGGCCCGGCTGGCGGCACGCCTCGACGCGCTGCGCCAGCGGGACGAGGAAGAGTCGATCGAGAAACGCGTCCGGCGCTACGCCGAGGACTCCGCGACCGACTGATGGGTCGGGTGCGGATGAGGCACCCCGCCGTCGAAGGACGGAAGCGAGAACCAGAACCGGTTGCCCTCGCCTGGAGCGCTCTCGACGCCGCACGCGCCGCCCAGGCGCCCCGCGATCCGGTGGACGATCGACAGGCCGAGCCCGTGGCCCTCGGCGGACTCGGACCGGAGCCGCGAGAACGGCACGAACAACTGGGCCTGCTCCGCTGGCGTCAGGCTCGGGCCGTCGTCGTGAACCCAGAACCGAACGTCGCCATCCACGCGAACGTCGGCGCCGACCGAGATCAGGGAGCCCCCATACTTGATGGCGTTCGAGAGGTAGTTCGCCCAGACCTCCTCGATCCACGGCGCGTAGCCCGTTGCGATGGGCCACCGCGCCGGGGCGTCGACAGACGCCGGGTCCAGGCCATGTGACTGGCGAACGCGGTCCAGCGCCTCCTCCACGACGGCACGCATCGCGACGGGCCGGAGGTCGATGTCGGCCTGCCGGACCCGCGCCAGCAGGAGGAGCTCGTGCACCACGTCGCCCATCCTGCTGGCGGTGCGGACGATCTCCTCGGTGATCTCGCGGTGGACGTCGGGAGGCAAGAGCTGTCCTTCGTCACGCACGATCTCAGCCAGCCCCAGGAGCCCGTGCGTCGAGTTCTTGAGGTCGTGCGCGACGGTGTGCGCGAAGGCGTCGAGCTCCTCGTTGCGGGCGTGGAGCTCGGCGTTGGCGTGGTGGAGGTCGTGGTTCGCCTCCCGCAGCGCGAGCCGCTCGCGGCGCCGACGCGTCACGTCGCGAATCACCACCAGACGGCCGGATGCCTCTCCGGACAGGCCTTCGATGGGGGAGACGCGCAGGTCGAAGTACCGTATGCCCGACCGGGTCGCCAGCGGGACAGGATCCACGGGCTGGTCCTCGACCGCGCGGGCGAGGTCGTCTGCGATGTCGCTGAGCAGCTGTCCCGGATGGATCGGGGCGATCTCCAGGGCCCTCGACAGGGCAGAGTTGGTGTCCACGACGCGGCCTCGCGTGTCGAGGACCAGCACGCCGTCGCCGAGGGTGTCGATCAACGCCGCCCGCGCGACTGGCTTGAGGTCCAGGAACCGGTACCGGGCCAGGCCGAGGGCGAATGCTGCCGACGAGACGGCCATCGCCAGCGGGGTGAAGTCCTTCGTGATGGACCCGAGGCTCGTCGCGTGGACCATGTTGATGGTCAGGGGCACCAGCGCGCCCACGACAATCCACCAGGAGAGCGCCCGCCGAGAGCGGCCCTCGTGAGCGTACGCACGGACGAGCACCACGAGCGAAGCAGACACGACCGTCCACATGAACGCAGACTGCACCCATCCGGCGGGTCCCAGGGTATACGTGATCGTCAGGAACGGACCGTCGGGAATGGCCTCCCAGGACGACCACACCAGGCCGTGCGCCGGGTTGGTCATTCCCAAGATGGCGTATGCGAGGCCCCACACCACAAAGACCCTCACGAGGGTCCGTGCCGCTGGCGTGAAGCGTTCCGTGTGGCTCAGGAGGAAGCTGAACCACGACACGCCCAGCAGGGGGCCCCACAGCGCACTCATCTGCGCCAGCAAGACGGTGGCGTCCGGCGTCGGGACGAGCACGCTGAGGGCGTCGGTGACCACCCAGCACGCGGAGACGCCGGAGAAAGCAGCGAGTCCCCGTCCGCCGGGCGTGTCGCGGCGGCGCCACGCCACCGCACCGACGGCAGCCATCAAGGCGGCCGCCAGCGGGGTGAGAGCGACGAAGACGAAGGACTCCATGAAGGGGGTATGCGCTGCGACTCGAATCGGCCCCAGCCGGAAGTCCCTTAACTGCCCGCTGGCGCCTCTCGGATGTCGGCCGATCGTATCCGCAATGATCTTGGATTCGGGAACGCCAGCGGTCTCCCAGCCGTGCGGTTGGCCCCTTCGCCTCCTCGCCCATGCCTTCCTTCTCTCGTCGCGATGCCCTGCGCGGTCTCGGAGCCCTCGGCCTCGGGGCTGTTCTCCCGGCCACGGCTGCTGGCGCCGTGCCAGCCCGTCGGAACCACCACACGGTCTCGGCGCACACCGTGTCCATCGGCGACGCGACCGTCACCGTCATCCGGGATACGGCGTTCGCGCTCCCCACGGGTACGCTCGTCCCCAATGAGGACCCGGCTCGCGTCCAAGCGACACTGGAGGCGTACGGCCTTCCTACCGATGTCGCACCGACGCCTGTGAATGCGGTCGTCGTCGACACGGGCGGGACGCGCGTGCTGATCGACACCGGGACTGGCCAGGGTGACCTCGTCGGGACGATGGAAGCGCTCGGGATCGAGCCGGCCTCTGTGGATCGCGTCGTGGTGTCGCACTTTCATGG
>JBCDLV010000187.1:0-6775 GCA_038744895.1 Bacteroidota bacterium
CGGCGTGTTTTCCCAGACCGGGACCAGGTTGAGCGCCAGCCCGGCATTGAGCACGGCCACGTCGATCGCCCGCCACGGATCCGGGAGGTGAGCGATGGCATCGAGGTGTGCCTGCGCGTCGGTCACGTCGAGCGGCAGGACATGCGTCTCTCCATCGATCTCGTCCGCCAGCTGGCGGAGGCGGTCTGCAGAGCGCGCAGAGAGGATGACGCGGTCGCCAGCGAATGCGAAGGCGCGGGCGGTAGCCGCGCCGATGCCGGCAGAGGCGCCGGTGATAAAGATGGTCTTGGACAATGGACTGGGGGGGGTGGAGGTGACTACCGGTTGCGCAGAGACGCGATCCCGCTGGCGCCATGATCCCGAGTTGCTGGATCTAGCGAATGGAGGGTGCGGCACCACGCTGCTCTCAACCCTACCTCCCCACGCAAGATGAACCTCAGCATCCCCATCGCCACAGCGGCCCTGCTGCTCGGCGGCCTCTCATTCACGCCAGAGACACCGGACACGCCCGACGTGCACGTGATCGAGTCGACGGCCTACACCGTGACCATCACCAAGACGCGGCGTGGCGCAACCGTTCGCCTGGAGCCCAACCGTGACGCCCGGCCCGCGTGGAGGACGCCGCTCGTCGCAGGAGCCCTCATGACGGCCGACGGCAACGTCTGCAGCAGCCGAGGCCCGGCACCGGACGGCTACACCAAGGTCGAATGGACGGAGTTTCGCCTCTCGCCCATGGACGGGCGTGGCGACTTCCCCACCTACGAGGCCGACATCCGGCGCGTGGACTTCGAGACGATCGCGGGTCTCGCTCTCCGTGCAGAGGACGGCCAGTCCTGGATCACGGTCTGCGAGAACTTCCCCGCTCAGAGCCAAGGGGGAGGGGATCCACCCGCCGAGGACCCGCCGAAGGAGGACCCACCCGCTGACGACGGCGACTCTGGCTCCGACAACGGCTCTGGCGGCGACTCCGGCAACGATGGCGACGACAAGGACGACGAGCCGTGCAACGGGATCGTCGACCCGTGGACGGGCGAATGCACCCCGGACGTCCGCAACCCCTGGCCCGAGGAGGAGGGCGAGCAGATCATGCTGTCGATCTAACGCACCCTCGAACGCATGCGCCGCCAGCGGGTCTCTGCTGGCGGCGCGGCTTTGAGCCAGACCTTGCTCCACAAGCGTGAGGCGCCGACCCGGGGTGTTCCCACACAGGATGCTGGCACTTGTCGGCGTCTTTGCGAGGTCTGTCCGCCCGCTGGCGCTGGCCGTTCGCGATGCCTGGCCCGAGCGCCCGTTGTGCATCGAGGCCCGGTCGCCAGCGGTGCCCCCGGTGGTCCGCCAGTCGTGGTCTCCTGGATCAGGGACCGAGGGAGTCGCGCCGTCCTTCGAGGCGGCGGATCTCGCTCTGGACCTCGGCGACAAACGGGTGCTCAGGACCCAGCGCAGCCTCACCGATCGAAAGGGCGCGCCGCTCATCCGCGAGGGACTGGTCGAGGTCGCCGAGACGTTCATGGGCACTCGAGCGGAGGTGAAGCGCAAAGGCGACGTATGGGTGGTCCGTACCCCGATTCTTCTCGACGAGCGCTAGCGATTCGTCGAAGTAGCCCAACGACTCCTGCGCTCGACCCACGTCGAGCAGGGCATCGGCGAGGTTGGACAAGTTGGCAGCCAGGTCGATCTCCGCGTCGGGTCCACCCATGTCTCGGCGGAGAGCGATGGCTTCCTCGTAGGCCGCAATCGCCGGCTCCGTCCGACCGGTCTCGTCGAGCACGATCGCCAGCGTGTTGAGGATCGCCCCCCGCTCAGACGTTTCCGGCGTCGCGTGGAGTGAGTCGAGAACGAGTGCCGCCCTCACGGTCTGTTCGGCACCGTCGTAGCTCTGGGTGCGGACCCGCACGTTGGCGAGTTGAAGCAATGCGTCCCGGTGGCCGAGCGGATCGTCGGGCGACTGCTCGTAGAGTTCGACGGCGTCAGCGATCGTGGCATCGGATTCCTCGAACCGACCGAGCGTTCGATAAACGCGCCCGACCGTCGTGAGCATCCCCGCGAGGACGACCGGCTCGGCGGCGAGGTCGATGCGGAGGCGTCCCGCTCCCTCGTCGAGCAGGTCGAGGGCGGTTCGCTCGCCTGGGTCTGCCCCCGTCGGGTCTGGATCCGCGAAGAGAGACTCCAGAAACTCAGACGTTCGCTCGGCCTGGAGTGCGGATCGCTCGGCCTGACGGGCAGCCTGCTCCGCCTTGTCCCGCTCGTCAGCCAAGCGGACCGTGTAGAAGGCCGTACCGAGCACGGCGACGGCGACGGCAGCGACGGTGGCGGCCACACCCACCCGATGCCGACCGACGAACCGCCGGATCCGATAGCCAGCTGACGGCCGGCGCGCTTCGACAGGCAGGCCGTCGAGATACCGGTTCACGTCAGCCCGAAGCTCGCTCGCGCTGGCGTACCGGTTCTCAGGTTCGGTGCGCAGCGCAGCCAGGCAAATGGCGTCGAGATCGCCACGGACGCGATGCGCGTCCGCCGGAGGCGTCGTGGTCCCGCTGGCGCTCGCCGTCTTGACGACTTCGCTCGGAAGGGTCGGCGCGGCACGGCGGACCGCCTCGACCCACGCCGACCGCGAGTGCGTCGGGAACGGAAGCCGCCCCGTAACCAGCTCGTAGAGAAGCACTCCGAGTGCCCACACGTCGGTCGCCGTCGTGATGTCCCCTCCGTCGATTTGCTCCGGGGCTGCGTAGCCAGGCGTGAGCGGCGCACCCGGGCCCTCGGCTGTGATCGGATCCTCGATCTCGGGGTCGAGCAACCGAGCCACGCCGAAGTCCAGGAGCGTGACACGTGGGCTGGCGCCGTCACCTGGATCTCCGACGAGGACGTTCGACGGCTTGAGGTCGCGGTGGACGACGAGCCGCTGATGCGCGTACGCGACCGCCTCGCAGACGTCCACGAAGAGCGCCAGCCGGTCGCGGAGCCCGAGACCACGGCGGTCGGCGTACGTGGTGATCGGATCGCCCTCGGCGTACTCCATGACGAGGTACGGCGCGCCGTTGTCCACGCCACCGTCGAGGAGTCGGGCGATGCCGGGGTGGCGCAGCGATGCGAGGATCTGACGCTCGCGGAGGAACCGGCGGATCCGGCGAGGCGCGACGAGCCCGAGCCGCTTGAGCGCCGCCCGCTGGTCATAGGCTCCATCAGCACGCTCGACGAGGTCGACGCGACCCATCCCACCGCGCCCGATCTCTCGGATCACGCGCCACGGCCCGATGCGCTCGCCTTCCGCTGAGCCCTCATCGTCAAGCAGGACGGCGGCCTCGGCCACCTCGAACGTGGGCTCTGTGGCCGCGACCTGGTCGGCGTCGAGGAGGGATTCGACCTCCTCGCGGAGACTGGGATCGGGCGTGCCGTCCGGCTGGCGGCAGAGGCGGTCGAGCGCAGCAGCACGCTCTTCGGCGTCGAGGTCGGCGACGGCGTCGAACACGTCGGCGACGCGGGCCCAGCGGTCGGGAGATGGATCAGGAGACATCGGGCATGGGGGGCGATACTCCTCCCTCCGCATCCTGGTCGCCAGCGGGACCGCCGGCGAGCTCGCGGTGGAGCCAGGCCCGTGCGCGGCGCCACTCGCGCTTGGCCGTTGTCGTGCTTATGCCGAGCGCCTGGGCGGCCTCTTCATTCGAGAGCCCCCCGAAGAACCGGCACTCCACGAGACGCGCCGCCCGGGGGGCCAGGTCATCGAGACGTTGGAGCGCCGCGTCGAGGTCGAGCACGCGGGCGGCCAGGGCGTCGAGGCTGCCGCCATCCGCCAGGTCGTGGAGGTCGTCGAGCGCCAGCGGGGCCTGGCCGCCGCCTCGCTTCAGGGCGTTCCGCCGCCGCGCGTGGTCGACGAGCACGTCGCGCATAGCCTGCGCAGCAGCGGCGAACACGTAGGCGCGGTCCGGGACGAGCGAGCGCCCCTCCATCTTGAGGTAGGCCTCGTGGACGAGAGCCGTCGTCTGCAACTCCCGAACGTCGATGCGGCGCCGCTGGGCGCGAGCGATCTCCCGGAGCTCCTCGTAGACGATGGGCACGAGGCGCTCAGCCAGAGCTTCGCGCGGCAGGTCGTGCGCAATCGCCTCCTGGAGAATCGCGGTCACAGCCTGGACGTGTGCCGGAGAGCGCGAGCCGGAGGACGCCGACATGGGGAAAGGCCAACGGAGACAGTCAAGGTAGGGCGAACGGCACCGTAGGGCCTTGATCCCTCGCGACGTAGGTGCTCTCACAGCGGGGCGGGTGGCGCGGAGGTCCTGCCCGCTGGCGACTGGCTCCAACAGCAGTGGACGCCGCACCAGAGAATGGCCAGTCCGTACGCGGCCGGTAGCGGTGTGTCCTGCTGGCGGCGGCCTTCCGCCAGCAGGGTGATGACCCATCAGCGGTTGTGCCTGCGGAGGAAGGAGTACATCACCAACCCGCGTATGCGACGCTCTCTCCTGCTCTCTGTAAGCCTGCCGGTGTTGCTGCTCGCAGCGCTGTCAGCATCGCCGATCCCTGAGACTGAGGACTCGGCCAACCCGACAGCCACCCTCAATGACCTGACCCAGTCCTTCACGATCGAAATCGTGATGGCTCGCGGCCGGGGAGACATCCGCCGGGGGACGATTACGGCAACGCCTCAGCGTGGGGCACGTCCTCCGTGGCGAGGCACCGTCACATCCATCGCTCTCTTCGGCCCAGATGGGTGGATCATCATCGAGTCGATCCGCCAGACGCGCAACGGAGGCTTCCGCGCCCGTGGCCGAATGCCGAGCAACCCGACGGCCTTCGCGGTGCTCACGGACTCCGGATTCAGCCGGATCTGGGGGTCGCCTACAGCCTACGGCCCCCCCGAGGGGGAGCCCGAGGAGCCAATCAAGCCTGAAGAGCCGGGTGAGCCTGGCGGTGGCGAAGACGGCTGCCCCGGCGTCACCTGCATGGACATCATCAACCCCTGGACCTGCGAGTGTGACGACGTGGACCCGTGGGAAGAGGACGAAGACGAGGATGAGACAGAAACGCCCGAGCAGCCGGACGGCGACACCACCAAGTTCCGCATCTGAGTCGAGGCCTGGACCGCTGGCGTGGCCTCGTCGCCAGCGGTCCCCTCCTTGTCACGCGGGTGCCGCGCCTGGAGCATCGCACCCGGACCACCCGCTGGCGATCCGTTCGATGTTGGAGATGAGCGCTGCTCCAGTCAGGACCCGTGACCGGCACAGGCGGAGGGCGGCACCAGGTCGCCGACGCGTTCCCAGTCCCAATATCCCCACCTCACGACGCGCTCGGGTTCAGACAGCGAACCGTCAGCCCCAAACCGGAGGGTCTCACCTTCGACAGTGATCCACGATTCTTGAGGCCCCGAATGCCCAGGCCTCCCATCCTCCTCGCCTCTGTACGTGACGGCGAGGGCGCGGTCAATATCCACCTCCCAGCCTAGTGGGGTCGCACGGACCGTCGGCGGGCGAGGCTCGTAAAGGCCAAGCAGCCGGCGGAGAAAAGCGGGCGGTCCAGGTCCGGCGCCAGGGCCCCTGACGAGGAGAGCATCAAATTCCTCCGCACCCAACTGTCCCTCCGCCATCGCTCGGAGAAAGTGACGCAGCGACCCTTCGCACGCTGCTTGCCGAACCCGCTCGACAGCAGCAGAGCAAGCCCCGTCACAGATTTCGTCAAACGCCACGAACGCGTTCCAGCCCCAGCCTGTACTCGTCGCGACAAGGGAGAGGTTGTGGAGCGTAAGAGCGTAGCCCGTCCGTTCGTTGCGGACAACAAGCGGAGCCTCGCCCGTTGCCTCCAGCACGCCGTCCTCGTTCGATAGGGCCAGAACCTCGGGGTTGTCGAGGACCGCCGCCTGTCCGTTGGGCGAGCCGCCCAGAAGGATTGCACTGGCGTAGGCCAGGGTCTGTTGCCACTCGGATGCGTCCGCAGCCGACACCACCACATCACTGAGCGTCCGGACGGCAGGCGCCAAGACGATCTCAACTCGGACACTATCGCCGGCCGCAAGCGGCACGTGCGTTACCGACGACTCGTACCCGATCGACGATGCAATCAGGCGAACGACGCCTGGAGCTGGCACGCGCAGCGAGAACTGGCCGGCGTCGCTGGTCGATACCCCGAGAGTCGTGGAGGCGATTTCCACGTTCGCCCCGACGAGGGGGAGCCTCGTCTGCGCATCGACGACCTCGCCAGACACCCTCGCCTGCTGGGCATACGCTGAGGAAGCCACCGCGAGGGCGGTCAGAAATGCGAGCAGGAACGAGCGAAGCACGACGTGATGCTATCGAGGCAAGCGGGTGGCCGCGAGGGCCGGAGGGGTGCAAGAGCCGATACCAGATCCCGATGGAGTGTTCGCGTATGGGGGTGTGGGGTGCTCATCCACTCCCACACCCCCATACTCCCATGTCTGGAGGCAACTCGTACCGGAGCAGATTAACCGGATTGGGTACGAGCTGCCCAGTGTTCGATGATCGTCTTGACCGGTTCGAACAGCACCACGAAGCGCAGGCCCCTGGACACCCGAAGTCGAGCAAGAGGGGGCGACCGATCCTACCCGGCGATATCGTTGTACGGTCTTCTCCCCCGCTGGCGTAGCCCGCGCGCAGTACCCGCCCTGGACTGCCCGACTGAACCCAGCGACGGTCGCCAGCGGGGCACGACTCAGCGGCTGGCGACCAGGCCGAGCCCGACGAGGCACACCCCGACCCCGACCCACTGGCGGGCCGTGAGCCCCTCCCCCATCACAGCCACGCCGACCGCCAGCAGCACGAGCGCGACCGACACG
>JBCDLV010000188.1:0-6768 GCA_038744895.1 Bacteroidota bacterium
CGCGCCTGATAGGCGCCAGCGGCGAAGAGATACGCCGGCCCGATGACGACGCCCGGAGCCACGCCGATGCCCTCGACCCGAATCTCGGGGCGCTCCGCTGGCGTGGCTGGGTTCGGGTCGGGCATGTGCTTCAGGGGTGCGGGATGGGCACTAGATGGCCTCGCCGAAGCCCCGCTCGAAGAGCGCCTCCAATGCATCCGCCGCTTCGCCTTCGTCCTGTCCCTCGAACAGAAGATCGAGCGTAGCCCCCTGCTCGGCTGCGAGTGTCATCACACCGATGATGCTCTTGCCATTGATCTCGTAGCCGTCTTTGCGGATGAAGAACTCCGACTCGAACCGAGACGCCTCACGAACGATCATGGAGGCCGGGCGCGTGTGGACGCCTGCCTTGTTCCGGACGGTGACCTCGCGTGTGATCATGGGACTAGAGCGACCGTGTGGCGAGCTGGCGGGCGAGCGAGCGGAGGGCCTCCGCTGGCGGAGCCTCTGGTAAGGACGAGAGCGCGCGCTCGGCGAGAGACGTGTGGTGCGCGACCGCGTCCGCGGCGAGCGCCAGCACGCCCAGTGTACGGAGGCGCTCGCGAACCTCCGGCACGAGGTCTTCGGAGATGCCGCCGGAGAGTGTCGCATCGAGCCACCGACGGTCGGCCGGCTCAGCGCGAGCCAGCGCCGTGACAACGAGGTAGGTCCGCTTGCCTTCGATCAGGTCACCGCCGATCGGCTTGCCCCACGTCTCAGCATCAGCCGTCAGGTCCAGCAAATCGTCCTGGATTTGGAACGCCCGCCCGAGGGCACGGCCTGCGCCACGCAGCGTCTCGACCATACCGTCGTCGGCTCCACTGATGCGCGCCCCGACCTCCAGGCTGAGTTCCAGGAGAGCCCCGGTCTTGCCATCGATCATTGCGATGTACTCCTCTTCCGTGACGTCCCGGCGCCGTTCGAACGACATGTCCAGCGTTTGCCCCTCGCACAGTCGCGCGACAGCAGTGTAGAACGCGCGCTGCATCTGCTCAGGATTCGCGCCCTCAGACCGGACCACGAGATCGTTCGCCAGGCCCATCATCAGGTCGCCCGTGAGGATCGCGGTCGCCGTGTCCCACTTTTCGTGGACCGTCGGGCGCCCTCGACGCGTCGGCGACCGATCCATGATGTCGTCGTGGACCAGGGTAAAGTTGTGGAAGGCCTCGACGCCGAGGGCGGCTGACAGGCTTCGACGCCGGGCGTCCGCGCCCCCGAGCGCGTCTGCGGTGAGGAGCACGATCGCAGGCCGGATTCGCTTCCCCCCCCCCGACAAGACGTACCGGACGGGCTCGTACAGATCCGACGGTGAGTCCGGGAGCGGGAGCGCTCTGAGCCCATCGTCAACCTCAGCGGCTACGTCGGCGAGCGAACGGACACTCTCCATTGGCTAGAGGCCTGCGAGGCCGCGATCTGCCACCAGGGCGGCCTCGATCCGGCCTTGCACATCCGAGAGGGCCCCCGTGCCGTCAATCTCGAACGTCGCGGCACGTGTCCGCAGCACGGTCTCGACGGGCGCTGTGTCCGCGTGGTACACCTCCAGGCGGTTCCGAATCGCCTCGGGCTGATCGTCGGACCTGTGGACGAGGCGATGCGTGATGACCTCGGGCGGCGGGTTGAAATCCAGGTGGTAGATCTCGCCCGTCTCAGGGTCTGTGCGACGCCTCGACAGGCGCTGCACGAGTTCGGTCTCAGGGACCTGGAGGCTGATGACCGCATCGAGAGGCATCTCAGCACTCGCGAGGTGGCTCAGCAACCACTCGGCCTGCGGGACGGTCCGCGGGAACCCATCGAGGACGAAGCCCTGTCCAT
Organism: Bacteroidota bacterium; assembly: GCA_038744895.1. Classification (GTDB taxonomy): domain Bacteria; phylum Bacteroidota; class Rhodothermia; order Rhodothermales; family Rubricoccaceae; genus Rubrivirga. The sequence continues at coordinate 1,831 of JBCDLV010000188.1, forward strand.
CCAAGGTCGCCAGCCGGTCGGCCACGATGCCGTTTGTCGCCTCATCCGGGACCAACTTGCCATCTTTCAGGAGAGCGGCCACCTGAGTGCCCAGGGGCGTCTCGTCCCGGATCGCAGCCCTGAACATGTCGCCCGTGGAGAGGTGGGCGAGGCCGTGGGCCGCGGCGACGCGTTTCGCCTGGGTGCCTTTGCCGGCTCCCGGTGGGCCAAAGAAAACGAGTCGCATGACATCGGACATGAGGACGCCGAAGATACTGGCGGCCACCGGGTAGAGAGTCCCCGCCGATCAGTCGTCGGTCAGTGCGTCGATGGTACCCGCGTGGCTGGTGTACTTGCGCACGAGCTGGTCTGCGGCCGCCTTGGCGAGGAAGCCCACGGCGGACTTGACGGCCACATCGACGGCCTGCTTGGTGGAGGACACAGCCTGAGCTCCCGCGCCTGTCGCATCTCCGTAGGCGACCGGCATCGAGCGCATCGACTGCCGGATGGCATCGTCCACGCTGGTCCCACGGGCGACCCGTTGTGCTGCGTCCTCACGGACGGCTGCGAGCTTGATGCGGATCACGTCGATCGCATCCTCGGGCCGTGCACTCAACCTCTTGGAACGGGCACGCAGTCCCATGAGCCCTCCCAGAAGCAGGCCTACACCCAGCGTTGCCGCCGTCGCGAGGAGGGGCTGCTCGCGGATGCGATCCATCAGCGGACGCCCCCCCACGTTGACGTCGTCGAACAGCGTGAGGGTCTCGTGCTGGAGTGCCTCGATATGGTACTTGATGTCTTTCTCCCGTGCGTCCAGCCGTGCCTTGACGTCGTCGGCACTGAGAAGCTCGGCGCTCAGGTCAGACGCTGCTGGCAATGCCGACGGCATCGAGCCCTGGATGGAGGTGTTCTTCGAGGGAGACGTAGCCATGGCCTAAAGGGCGGCGTTGGTCGCGGAGGCGCGCTGCTGGCGCTTGAGGTCGTCGGGAGTTGGTCGGTTCGCCTCGCGCTGAACCAAGCGCGCCTCGTGAGCCTTCAGCTCGGAACGGCGAACGGTCCGTAGGCCGAGCACGCCGAGGATGACAGCGATCAGGATCAGCAGTCCCGCTGTGATGAGGAACCCGAGCGCGTCACTTCCGACCAGGGACCCGATCCAGAACGCGAGCGCGACGAGGATGAACGCGATGGCCGTGAGCGCCAGCGCGCCAGCGGTAACGAAGAACCCGGCGGCATCGACGTAGTGCTGGACGCGCTCCACCTGCGCCTGGACGCCTTCGACCTGGCGCTTGACCAGCTCGACGCGCAGCTCAGTCCACTCCCGCAGGTCCTTCGAGAGCGATGCCAGGTGGCCCGAGATGCGTTCCCCCTTGCTCTGGTGGGGCGCCAGCTGGCGAGCTTCGGAGACGACGGCCGTGGTGGCCACGGATCGGGACGGGGATGCCGGGCCGGGCGGAGAGGGATCGGACGAGACAGGTCGGCGCGGTTGGGCCATCCGGAGAGGTCAGGAGCACAGAGAGGGACGTGGCGTACACCGGACCCCGCCCGAAGTTGCCGCCCCCCGATGACGATCACCGTCTGCCCCACCCCGAACCCCAACAGCCTCAAGTTTGACATCGCCGGAGGAAGTGTCATCGAACGGGACCTGCTGGCGTTCCACTCCGCACGTGAGGCGTCAGATAATCCGCTCGGAGCGAGCCTGTTCGCTCTCGAAGGCGTAGCCTCCTTGCTGATCCTCCCCTCCTTCGTGACGGTGACAAAGCATCCCGACGCCAGCTGGGACCCGCTGGCGGAGAACGTCGAGCAGGTACTCGTGGAGCACGTAGCGCCTTAGATCCGCGAGGATGGCCCGCTGGCGGCGGTCGCGCTGCGCGACGGAGAGCGCGGAGCCCTACCCCGTGTCTGCGACGGGCCAGCCATCCGGGCCGTCGAGTCGAACGGCGAGCCCGCCGCGGAGCAAGGCTTCCAGGTCGTGGCCCGCAAACTCGTACCGCCAGCCGGGCATGGCATCGCGGACCGCGTCCGGCCCCGCATCCACGAGGTCGGATAACTGGGCCTTGGTGGCCACCAGGACCGGGTCGACGTCTCCCCGCTCGCAGCGGCCGGCCACGAAGCCCTGGGCCACCAGCAGCCGGGCTGCCCGGCGGTGATCCTCAGGGCCGGGCCGACCACGTCGGACGACTGGCTCCGCAGGCGAGTCCATACCCTCACGGACAGCGTCGAGGAGACCCGCCCCGTATCGGTGCATCTGTCGATCGGTGAGCTTGAGCCTCCCGAGGTCGGCCTCGCTCGTCGGGCTCCGCTCTGCCACCTTGACCAGCACCTCGTCGGGGAGTACCATCCGGCGCGTTCGGTCCAGGGCGCGAGCCTCACGCTCTCGCCAGGCCGCTAGCGAGCGCAGCACAGCCCGCTGGCGGCCGGACAACCTGCCCAACCCGCGCGCCTTGATCCGACTGACCGCATCGAGGGGATCCGCCTCGTCGTACAGGGAGGCGTCGTCGTACCGCTCCATCTCGGACGCCACCCACGGGCGGCGGTCACGCTCGCCAGCGGCTCGTTGCAGCGCATCCAACACGTCGAGGAGGTAGCGAACATCGTCCCCCGCGTACCGCGCCTGGCTGTCCGTGAGCGGCCGCGCCAGCCAGTTGGAGCGCGTCTCGCCCTTGTCCAGACGGCGGCCGGTGGCCCACTCGACGAGGTCCTGCAAGGAGGTCGTGGCTGAGAGGCCGACCAAGCCCGCAGCTCGTTGTGTGTCGAATACGTTCGTCGGTGCGTGGCCTGTCGCCCGAGCGAGGATTTGGAGATCCTGGACCGCGTCGTGAAGAACCTTCGTGACCTCTGCGTCCGCCAGCAGGTGACCCAGAGGCGCCAGCCGCCCCTCCAAGGCCACCGTGTCGATCAACGCCACCTCATCTCCCAGGCCGACCTGAACGAGACCGAGCGCCGGGTAGTAGGTCCGCTCCCACACAAACTCCGTGTCGAGGGCGACCGCGTCCAGCTGGCGCGCCCGATGGCACAGGGTCGCGAGCGCGTCGTCAGTGTCGAGGAGCCTATTCACTCGGCCTCCTGTCGTCGGATGCAGCCGAATGCCTGCGTACGCTGGATCTCGACGGGCAGAGCCGCGAGGCTCGCGTCCATCGCTGCCGAGAGGTACATCACCCGCACTCGGTCTTGGGAGGCGGGGCTGTCGTCGATCGCCCCGTCGTAGAGAAGCGTCCGGTCGCGCCCGAAGAAGTAGACGTGCGGCGAGCTCTCGACGCCGAAGGCCTCTGCCAGCCGGCCATCATCGAGGAGCACGGGATACGCGCCGCCAGCGGTCGAGTCGGCGGTCACAAGGCGTCCAGCGTTCGCTCCAGTGCGGCGGTCGTAGACCCGAACGAACCCGATCCCAGACGGTCCATAGTCTCGCGCCAGGGCATCGAGCCGGTCGGCGTAGCGCCGGGCCCATGGGCAGGTATCGCTCCAGAAGGCGACCACGAGCCCTTCAGGCCCCGCCACATCAGCCAGTGCCAGCGGCGCGCCGCCGGCGCTCGCGATGGGCTCTGCGGCGAGTGGGACCGAGTCGCCGGTAGCCACCTGGGCGCTGGCCGACGCCGCCAGCAGGATCATGAGGATGCTCAACCTCACGCTACGAGGGGTTCGTGCGGACCGAGTCCACGGTGGCCGCGAGGTCGGCGTAGGTCATCCTGCCGACGTGCGTGTGCTGGAGGATGCCGTCTCCGTTGAGCACCATCGTCGTGGGAAGCGCAGAGCCCACGAAGGGGTTCAGTTCTCGCGTCAGCTCGCCCTGCCCCACGTAGAAGTAGGATGGGTCGGTCACGTCGTGCTCCGCGAGGAACGCGCGGACCATGGGGAGGTCCACCGCCTGGTCGAGGGAGACGAACCGAACGTGGATGCCGTCGTCCTGCCGCTCGCGATCGAACTGGATGAACTCGGGGAACTCCTCTCGGCACGGCCCGCACCAGGTCGCCCAGAAGTTGAGGACGACGATCTCCGCGTCGAGCGTATCGAGGTCGTCCACGAGCGCCTCCGCGCTGGCGACCTCGACCAGGGTCAGATCAGCGCCGGGGCCTGCTGGCGCATCCGACCCCTCGTCTGATACAGGAGACGGTGCAGCGTCTCCTGCGCACCCGCTGGCGGCGAGGAGAAGCGAGGCGAGAAGGAATACACGCATGGCGCTTGGAGCGAGACGAAGGTGCCAACGGGTGAGCGATCGTTTGTTGCCTCTACGGACTCGGGATTCTCCAAATCGGCGCCGTGCCCTCGTAGCTGGCATCTGGCAGCAGTCCCCAGGCGAAGGCGCCGTCGTCGGCCCGTGGCTCCAGGAGCATCACGGCCAGCCGGCCGAGCGGCTGGTCGACAGGGACCGAAACTACCAGCGGCGAGCCACTGGAGGTGGACGCGAGAGTCAGCGCCTCCCACGCGCCGAACACGGTCCGCTGGCGCTGGCCCTGGTACACCCTCGCTGCTGTTGCGGTGCTGTCGATTCGAAACACCTCGACGGACACGGACCGGTCTGGCATCGGAATCCGCTCGTAGGCGATCCCATGCAGGTCCAGCAGGTTCGTCACCACTACTTCTGCCGGCGGCATGACGAGGTAATGCGACGGGGCGACGACGCTCTCGGTCGGCTCGAACTGGATGTAGGCGGGCATCCGCTCCGGCTGGCGCACGTCGCGGCGTCGGAACACAGGCTCGCCGGAGACCGGGTGGCGCAGCGTGTCGACTTCGCCCAGCAGGATGTCCACGGGTTCCGCCAGCGGGGCCCAGGTCGCGCGCAGTGCCACGTCGGTGCCCGCCACCGGCTGGCGATCGGCCTCCTCTACCCGCTGGCGCATGCGCGACGCATCCGCCCAGGCCTGATCGAGGATCTCTTCCGTGAACCGATGCGAGACGGCGACGCGCTCCTCGAAGGGCGCGTAGCTGTAGGCCTCCGAGAGGATCGCGTAGCGGCCTCGCAGA
>JBCDLV010000189.1:0-6746 GCA_038744895.1 Bacteroidota bacterium
GGTCGAGGTCGTCGTAGACCGCCAGCTGGCCCGCATTGACGATCCCCATGTCCATGCCTGCGCCGACAGCGTGGTACAGAAATGCCGAATGCATCGCCTCGCGGACGACGTCGTTGCCTCGGAACGAGAATGAAAGGTTCGAGACACCACCGGAGACGCGCGCGTGCGGCAGGTTCTCCTTGATCCACCGGGTGGCCTCGATGAAGTCGATGGCGTAGCGGCGGTGCTCCTCCAAGCCCGTGGCGACGGCGAACACGTTCGGGTCGAACACGATGTCCTCGGCGGGCATCCCGACCTCCTCCGTCAGGATGCGATAGGCCCGTTGGCATACCTCGATGCGACGCTCGAAGGAATCTGCCTGGCCGTCTTCGTCGAAGGCCATCACGATGACGGCCGCGCCGTAGTCGCGGGCGCGCTCGGCCTGCTGGCGGAAAGCGTCCTCGCCCTCCTTGAGCGAGATCGAGTTGACGACCGGCTTGCCAGGGATGCACTGCAGCCCCGCCTCGATCACCTCCCACCTCGACGAGTCCACCACGACGGGGACGCGGGCGATGTCGGGCTCGGCCATCGCCAGCAGGAGAAACCGGCGCATCGCCGCCTCCGAGTCGAGCAGCCCCTCGTCCATGTTGACGTCGATCATCTGCGCGCCCGCCTCAACCTGCTGGGCGGCAACCGACAGCGCCTCGTCGACCTGGTCCTCTTTGATGAGGCGCGCGAAGCGGCGAGAGCCGGTCACGTTGGTCCGCTCGCCGACGTTCACGAACCGGGTGTCCGGACGGATGGCGAGGGTCTCCAGCCCTGCGGCGCGGAACGTTTGGGTCGGGGTAGCCCGCTGGCGCGGCGGCAGGTCCGCAACGGCCTCGGCGATGGCGCGGATGTGGTCGGGCGTGGTGCCACAGCACCCGCCGACGAGGTTGAGGAGTCCGTCCAAGGCGTAGGCACGCGCCTGCTCGGCCATGAACGCCGGGTCCTCGTCGTAGCCGCCGAGCTCGTTGGGCAAGCCCGCGTTGGGGTACAGGCTGGTGAAAGACGGCGTGACGGACGCCAGCTCTTCGAGGAACGGCCGCATCTGCGCACTCCCCAGCGCACAGTTCAGCCCGAACGACAGCAGGTTGGGCGCATGCGCGAGCGACGCGTGGAACGCCTCGACGGTTTGCCCCACGAGCGTCCGCCCCGACTGGTCCACGACCGTCCCGGAAATCATGACTGGCGGAAGCGCGCCCTGCTGGCGCCGGTGCTCGCGGAGCGCCACGACGCACGCCTTGGCGTTGAGCGTGTCGAAGACCGTCTCGACCAGCAGAAGGTCGGCCCCGCCGTCGACGAGGCCGCGGATCTGCGTGGCGTAGGCGTCCTTGACCTGGTCGAAGGTGACGGCCCGGTGGCCTGGGTCCTCCACGTCCGGCGAGAGGGAGAGCGTCCGGTTCATCGGCCCGATGGAGCCGGCGACGAACCGCGGTCGGTCCTCGGTGCTGGCGGAGCGGCACGCCTCGGCCGCCAGCTGGGCCGCCGCGACGTTCAGCTCGTAGGCCAGGTCCTCCATCTCGTAGTCGGCGAGGGAGATGGCCTGGGCGTTGAACGTGTTCGTCGTGGTGATGTCGGCGCCAGCGGAGAGGTAGGCCGCGTGGATGTCGCGGATCGCGTCGGGCTGCGTGAGCACCAGCAGGTCGTTGGCGCCGGCCAGCGAGGTGTGCCAGTCGGCGAAGCGCTCCCCCCGGATATCGTCTTCCGTGAGGCCTGCGTTCTGGATCATCGTCCCCATCGCTCCGTCGAGGACGAGGATGCGGCGGCCGAGCAGTGGCCGGAGGTCGTCGAGCGTCGTCACGTCAATTCAAGCGTTTCCATCAAGCTAGGGCGGCGTTGCCCCGTCTGTCACGCGTTTGACGCGCTGAAGAGCGGGCGGTCCCCGCCAGCGGGGCGGTCCGGCGTCAGAGGCCGAGCGCGCGACGCAGCCGGTCGCCGCGGACGGTCACCGACGGCACGATGATGAGGTCGTCGTCGCGGAAGAGCGGCGAGGGGCTGTAGAACACGCCGAGCTCTGGGCTCACGGCGAGGTCCGGCCACCCGAACCGGGCGCCGGCGAACACACCGACCGCGGCGGTCGTCGCCAGGGCGTCGTCTGCGAACGGCGTCAGGTCCTGGATGCGGACGCCGCCGTACGGCACCACCTGTCGCGCGTTCGCCAGCGGGCCCGGCGACGCGACGAGGGTCCCCTCGATGTGGAGGTGGCTCGTGCCGATCAGGCCGGCCCCGACGATCAGGGACGCGCCCCGCTCGCTGTCCAGGTCGCCCGTGAGCCGCCGCTTGTAGGTGGCCGTCAAGCTGCCCAGACCGATCAACCGGATGCCGATGTCGGAGCGTTCGTCGAGGCCGAGGCGGGCTTCGTTGCCGACCATCAGGCCGGCGCCGGAGGGCTCGTCGTCCTCGTCCAGGTCGCGACGCGCCGAGACCGCCTGGAGCACCACGCTGGGCTCTGTCTCGCGCGGCGCCACGGTCGTCGGCGTCGTACCCACCGCGTAGGGCACGCACCCGCCCAGGCCACCGGTCAGTACAGCAGCGACGGCAACGGCTATGGAACGGCGAACGGTCACGGACTGGGGGGATGCCCCAAGCTACGGGACGGGCAGAACCCGCCGCCAGATGGCGGGTTGAGGGCTCATCGTCGTGTTAATCCTTCAACAAGGCAGCGCGACCTCCCCTGCTGGCGCAACCTCGCTAGCACGGCACCGTAGCCGGCCGCTCCTGTCCTACCTGAACGGCTGTCGCCCGCCACGATCACCCGGCAGCGCATTCAGATCTCTCGGTTTCGCCGTCTCCCCCCGCACCATGTCCGCTAGGCTCCTTTCCGTGTTCGCGCTGGCAGCGCTTCTCGCTGCCCCTTCCACTGCCCAGGGCAACCGACCACAAGGGGCCGTTACGGCCACGATCGTCGACGATGTCACCGGGGACCCGCTGCCGCAGGCCACGCTGGCTCTCTACTCGGCTCGCGACACGTCCTTCGTGACTGGCGGCGCAGCCGATGTCGACGGAACGGTCACCATCGACCCGGTCCGCCCGGGCAGCTACGTTGCCCGCGCCAGCTTCATCGGCTACGAGACGTTCCGTATCTCGGACGTCACCGTCGCCGTCGGCCCGGCGACAGACCTCGGGGAGATCCGGCTGGCGGAAGGTGCGGCGCTGCTAGGCGAGGCAGAAGTCACCGCCGAGCGCGAGTTTATCGAGCAGCAAGCTGACCGGACGGTCTACAACGTCCAGGAGCAGGCCGTAACCGCTGGCGGCAGTGCCATCGAGACACTGCAAACGCTCCCCTCGCTCGAAGTGGACACCGACGGCAACGTGTCGCTCCGAGGCAATCAGAACGTGGTCATCCAGATCAACGGCCGGCCGACGCCTGTGCGCGGCGCGTTCCTCGCGGCGCTCCTGCGCCAGATCCCAGCCGAAAAGGTCGAGCGCGTGGAGGTGATTCCCAACCCGAGCGCCCGCTTCGAGGCCGAGGGGATGGCCGGCATCGTCAACATCGTGCTGGCGGAGGGCGTCGAGCGCGGCCTCTCGGGCGGACTCACGTTCGGCGGCGGAACTGAACTCTCCGGCAACATCGGCGCGAATCTGAACTACCAGCGCGGCGACTGGGACCTCAACGGCCAGTACGGCTATCGCTACGGCCAGCGCGACGTCAACGTCGAGTCCCTGACAGAAATCGGGGACGTGTTCTCGCGGGACGCCATCACCATCAACGAGTCCGACGAGCAGAGCCACTTCTTCACCGGCTCCGCCGACTACGCCTTCAACGACCAGACGCGGCTCACGCTGGAGACTTCCCTCGGCATCCGCGGCGGCGGCGAGGATGGCACGGCCACCTTCCTGGAGACCGCCGGCTCTGATCCGACGTCCGAGCGGACCCGCATCGACGACGGCGACAACGACGGCTACAACGGCGACGTCGCGCTCGTCTTCCGGCGCCAGTTCGTGAACGCGGCTGGTGGCGAGGGCGGCGGCCCACCAAGCGCGGGCAGAGGCCGGCGCGGAGGGCCTCCCGGCATGTTCAGCTCGCGCGGCGGCGGCGGCACGCAGTCTGACCACGAACTCGCCATTGAGAGCCGGTTCACGCGTTTCAACAACGGCGGGCTGGGCACCTTCGAGGACTTCGGCTTTGGGGCCGTCGTGCTGGGCGCTCAGTCGCAGTTCAACGACCAGACCAACGACGAGGGACGTCTTCAGCTCGACTACACGCGGCCGATCGGCGAGACGAAGCTGGAGACCGGCGCGCTCGGCGTGTTCGAGTGGGTCGCGAGCGAGACGGAGCTGCAGATCGGTGACAACCTCGGCTCGCTGACGATCGACCCGAATCAGACCAACGCCTTCGACTACGACCGCCAGGTAGGCGCAGCGTACCTCCAGGCGTCGCGCGCCTTCGGGCCGGTCCAGCTCCAGGGCGGCGTCCGAATGGAGGCCACGCAACGCAACTTCGACCTCCTCACGGAGGTGCCGGAGGAGGCCAACCCGTTCTTCGACCCTAGCGCCGAGACGTCGGCGTCGTACGTGGACCTCTTCCCGAGCATCTTCGCGACGTACTCGTTCGCACCCGGAACGCTTATCCGGGGTTCGTACCGGCGTGGCCTAGATCGTCCGCAGACGTTTTCGCTAAACCCATTCCCCGATCTCTCCGACACGACGTTCGTCCGCGTAGGCAATCCGACGCTTCGGCCCCAGTACACCGATTCGTTCGAGCTCACGCTCCAATACAAGTTCTTCGCAACGCTGACGCCTTTCCTTCGGCGCACGACAGACTCCATCACGCGGCGCGTAACGGCGGACCCTGAGACAGGTGTCGGCCTCTTCTCAGTCGCCAACATCGACACGGAGACCAACTACGGCACCGACCTCACGCTCTTCGGGCAGTTCGGTCCAGTCCGCGGCTTCCTCTCAGGCAGCATCTTCCAGACTGAACTGGCCGATGCGGCAACGAGCGGCGACAACATCGAGGACTTTATCTGGAACGCGCGGACGAGCCTCCAGTGGGAGGTCCGCGACGGAACTAACCTCCAAGGGTTCTTCCTGTACAACCCGCCGCGCCGCTCGATTGACGGAGAACGGCGTGCGTTCACGATCACGTCGTTCGGACTGAGCCAGCGGCTCATGGAAAACCTCCAGCTTTCGGCTCGTGTGAGCGACCCCTTCGGCCTCTCCACGTTTGAGTTCGTCACCAACGACGGCCGCGTCTTCCGCGACACGACGTTCGATCCGAACATCCGGCAGGCGTCAATGACGCTGACCTACACGTTCGGCTCGAACCAGCGGCGCCCTCGTCAGCAGCAGCCCCAGCAGCAGCCGGGCGGCGACGGCTTCGCCATCTAGCCCTCCCGCTGGCGGCGCGCGCCAGCGGGTACCACCTCGACAGAGGCTACGCCGGCGGCCGGCCCCAGGCGTTCGGGGCCGGCTCGCTCGGTAGGAGGCACCAGTAGAGCACGACGAGCCCCGCGATGGGCACGAGGGCGAGCGCAACGAAGAAGCTGCTCCTCCCCACGTCGTGGAGCCGTCGGGCCAGAAGCGAGAGCGCGGGGAAGAACGACGCTGCGAGGTAAAGCGCGAGTACGGCGCTCCCGCCGATCCACGCCAGGCCGAGTACGAGCCCCACGGCCACCGACGCCGCCAGCAGCACGAGCGTCACGATGGCGTGGACGACCCAGAACCCCCAGAACTGCGCTCGCGACGCCCGGCCGTCGAAGTCTGCAAAGCGAGCAAGGACATCGAGGTAGTGCGCCAGAGCGTCCATACCGGAGGGTACGACACGTCCGTCAGTGACGGTCGTTTGCACCCGTCGTGTGGCGGCCCGTTGGCAGCCTACGCCGCTGCGCCTTCCGTCTCTGGAGCCGCGGCCGATTCTCCTAGAAACGAAGCCACGGCCGCCAGCTGGCGCTCGGCATCGGCCTCACCCATCTCGACGAGGCGGCGCACGTACTCCGGCTCGAACAGGAGCATCGAGAGCCAGTCCGGGCTACGCCCGTCGCCAGCGGAGAGGCTGCCCGTCACGAGCCGCATCGACGGCGGCAGGGTCGGCTCGAAGCCAGCGGCCAGTTCGCCGAGGTCCTGAGACGGCCGCAGCACGAGCAGGTCGATGGGACGGAACCCGTTCCACTCCTCCTGCGGCGTCTCGTCCAGGAGTGCGTTGATGCGGTGGAGCGTCTGCGCGTCGCGGTCGATCACGTCGAGGAAGACGGCGTTCATCAGCAAGCCCAGCATCCGCGTCGGCGGTGGGTAGGCGTCGACCTTGGCCGCGTCGGCCTCTGCGCGGCTCGGCCCGTAGCGTGTCGTGACGACCAGCACCTTGTCGGCCCCGAGGTGAATCGCAGGCGAGAGGGGCGCCGTCAGCCGGATCCCCCCGTCGCCGTACCAGCCCTGCCCGAGGCGGTCGTCGGTCACGGAGACCGCAGGAAAGAAGAACGGAAGCGCCGCGCTGGCCAGGACATGCTCCGGGCGGATCATGGTGCGGACGGCGCGCCGCATCGGACGGTCCCAGATTTCAGCACCCTCGCCCTGCACCCACGTGACGGACTGGCCCGTCGTGTACGAGGTCGTCGTGAGCGCGAAGGCCCCCAGGTGGCCCTCGGTCACGGCGCGGTCGATCGCTGCGATGGGGTGCCCGACGGATCCCAGGAGTCGCTCGACGAATGCCTGGAGGGGGCTCGTGTCGAGGAATCCGCCCTCCGCTGGCGGGTCCACGTCCTGTGGCGGACGAACAAACTTGGCAA
>JBCDLV010000190.1:0-6739 GCA_038744895.1 Bacteroidota bacterium
CTAGACATCGGTCGCTACCGCGAGGTGCTCCAGAGCGTCGGCACCGTTCTGATTGGGCAGACGGACGAGATCGCGCCCGCGGACCGCGAGTTGTATGCCCTTCGCGATGTGACGGGAACCGTGGAGTCGATCCCGCTGATCGCGGCCTCCATCCTCTCAAAGAAGCTGGCGGAGGGCATCGACGCGCTCGTGCTGGACGTCAAGTCCGGACGCGGGGCGTTCATGAAGACCGAAGACGACGCGCGCCAGCTGGCGGAGACACTCGTACGAGTCGCGCGCGAGGCCGGGACGCCGACGGTCGCCTTGCTCACCAACATGGACGTGCCGCTGGGACGTGCCATCGGCAACGGGCCTGAGACGGCCGAGGCCATTCGCATCCTCAAGGGCGAGACGCCAGCAGGCGGCCTGTGCCCGGATGTGGTAGACGTCACGCTAGCGCTCGCAGGTGAGATGCTGTGGCTGGGCCGGGCGGCGGACACACCGGAGGCCGGACGCGGCCTGGCGCGAGCGGCGCTGCGCGACGGCTGGGCGTTCGGCGTCTTCCAGGAACTCGTGGACGCGCAGGGAGGGGACGCCAGCGTGCTCGAAAACCCCGATGCGCTCATGGGAGACCCCGTCGCGGTCGTCACAGCAGACACCGCTGGCGTGGTCTCAGACATCGACCCGATGGCGCTGGGGCTGGCCGCAGTCGACCTCGGCGCGGGTCGTGCCGCCAAGGAGGACGCCGTGGACCCCAGGGCAGGGATCGTGCTTCACAAGCGTCCCGGCGAGGCCGTAGTCAGTGGAGACACACTGGCGGAGGTATTCGCTTCGGACGCCAGCCGGGCCAACCCGGCCGCGATCCGCGAGGCGTTCGTGATCTCGGAGAGCGCCCCGCAGCCGGGCCCGCTCGTCATCGACCGATTCGACGGGGCCGGCTGGCAGTCCGACGCAGAGGGCGCTGACGCATAGGGTCTTTCTCGCGGATGGCTCGCTGAGCCACGGGTGGCCTCATCGACACGCTCGCTCCTGCACGTCCGGGGCCGACGGTGGGCGAGTCCGCCAGCGGGCTTGATTTCAGGGGCCATCTGACGATACCCAGAACCCGTCGACCTCTGGACTGCCCGCCACCTCATGCCTTCCGCCGCGACGCAACGCGACGATGCCCCTTCGACTGCTCGTGCTGGCGAGCGCTCCTCGGGACTGTCGTGGATCCTTCGCCGATTCAAGGGGGACAACCCACCTGCGGTGCCCTCCGCTGGCGACGCCGTACAGGCTGTTCTGGGCGCCGTCGAGAGCGCCATCCTGGTCGTCTCGCCTAACGACCGCATCGAAGCCGCGAGCGCGGGCGTCGAAGCACTCACGGGCTACTCACCGCAGGGTCTTGTCGGCAAAGGGATGGCGCAGACCCTGTTCCCCCCTGCAGACCGCGATGTCGCCCAGTCGCGCTTACATCGACTAGCGGATGGGGGCGAGGATCCAACACCGTTCTCGCTTCTTCACGCCAGCGGAGACCCTGTTCCTGCAGCGCTCTCCGTGCAGCCGGTCGCCGGATCGGCCTCGTTCCTCGTCAAGGCGGAGACCATGGCCCCTGACGAGCACAAGGCTGCGTTGGATGCATCCGAGCATCGGCGCCGTACGCTGCGGCTGGTTCTGGACTCGCTCCCAGCGGCGGTGGTCGCGGTCGACCGGTCCGGAAAGGTCGTTTTTCAGAACCGAACGCAGACGGAGCGCTTCGGGACTGACGCAGGCCTCTCCTCAACAGACTGGCGCGAGGCGATCGCGGTCATGCGCGGCGGCACTCCGGTGCTCGACCGAGAAGAGGCCGATCCCTCCGGAGGGGTCCGTCTGTCATCCCGCGTTCCTGTCGCTGATCGCAATGGGGCGGTGATGGGCCTCGTGAGCATCTCACGGGATGTCACGAAACAAAAAGAAACGGAGGCAGAGCTTTTGGAGCGCCAGCGGACCGCCGAGGCGGCTGCCAAGGCGAACAGCGAAATGCTCGCCACGACCAGCCACGAGATCCGCACTCTCCTGAGTGGCGTCACGGGGATGACCTCCCTCTTGCTCGACACGACGCTGGACGAGGATCAGCGCGACTTCGTGGATACGATCCGCACGTCCAGCGGCACCCTGCTGGCAGTGGTCAACGACGTACTCGACCTGTCGAAGATGGACGCCGGCATGCTCTCTCTGGAGGAGCGGCCCTACGACGTTCGCAGGCTGCTCAAGAACGCCCTCACCGTAGTCCGCCAGCAGGCGGAGGCGAAGGGCCTCGACCTGAGCGCAGACGTCGCCGACGATGTGCCACAGATCGTTACGGGCGATGCGATGCGGGTCCAGCAAGTGCTCGCGAACCTGCTCACCAACGCCGTCAAGTTCACAGAGACGGGCTCGGTCCACGTGTCGATTGCGACGGGGCCACCGGCACTCGGCGGCGAGTCGGTGCTCGCGTTCTCGGTCAAGGACACCGGCGTCGGCATCGCTCCCGAGCGCCTCGATGCCATCTTCGAGCGCTACACACAAGCCGACGACTCCATAGCTCGGACCTACGGCGGAACGGGCCTCGGCCTTGCCATCTGCCGGCGACTCGTGGAGATGATGGGAGGTGAGCTTACCGCCGAGTCAAGGACGGACGGAGGGTCCGTATTCCAGTTCACGGTGATCGCCCGTGCGGAGCCTGGCACGACTTCTGATGGCTCCATCTTCGTCGACATCCCCATTCCCGGCACCGCGACCAACGCCGAGGTGCCCGAGGCGGCCTCCCCGACCGCGGTAGAATCCGCCGAGGCACCCTCCGCATCCCCTGCCACAGCTCCCACCAAACCGTTGTCTGTCCAACCGAATGACGCGGCGACTGACGCCGCTACACCGCCCCGCGAGCCCCAGGGACAAGTCATGTCGATGGACTCGATGCTGCCCTCGGCGCGGGTACTCCTCGTTGAGGACGATCCTGTCATGCAGAAGGTGACGGCGCTCACGCTGCGGAGGCTCGGCTACCTCCCCACCGTCGTCGGAAACGGAGCCAAGGCCGTGACGGCCGTTCGCGGCCGCCCGTACGACCTCGTGCTCATGGACATCATGATGCCCGTGATGGACGGACTCGAAGCAACGCGGCAGATCCGGGAGGATCACGGTCCGCATCCAGAACCCGCCATCGTCGCGCTCACGGCCAACGCCCTCGGCGGCGACCGCGAGCGGTGCCTCGAAGCCGGCTGCGACGATTACCTCTCGAAGCCCGTCGCGCCGCGGGAGTTGGCGACGACGCTCGAGAAAGCCATGCGCCAGCGGAAGGCAGGCCAGGCGTAGCCCTCTTCCCGCGCATTCCCCGCTGGCGGGCGCGGCCACCTGACCGCTCGCGGTAGACGCATCAGGACGTCGCCAGCAGGACCGGATCGGGAACGATCGTGTCGAGCACCCGTGCCGACGACAGCACGCCCGGCATTCCGGCGCCCGGGTGCGTGCCTGCCCCGACGAGGAACAGCCCGTCGACATCCTCGCTGGCGTTGTGCGGACGGAAGTAGGCGCTCTGGAGCAGTTGGGGCTCCAAGGAGAACGCGGCGCCCTTCATGGAGAGATAGTCGTCAAGGAAGTTCTGGGGCGTGATCGCGAGGCTCGCCGTGAGGTGTGTGCCCAGGTCTGGAAGGACGGAGTCCGCGAGGTAGTCTTCGATCCGCTGGCGGTACCGCTCGGTCTCCTCGGACCAGTCCGTTCCTGAGTCGAGGTGTGGCACCGGCGAGAGCACGTAGAACGTGTCGTGCCCCTCGGGCGCCATGGACGGATCGGTGGCGGTCGGGCGATGGAGGTAGAGCGAGAAGTCGTCCGAGAGCTTCTTCTTGTGGAAGATGTCGTCCAGGAGGGCTTTGTAGCGCGGGCCGAGCAGGATCGTATGGTGGGCGACGTCGTCGTAGGTGCGGTCCGTGCCGAAGTACCACACGAAAAGAGACATGGAGTGCTTCGAGCGCTCCAGGCGGTCGTTGGTCCACACCGTCCGGTGCTGCGGGGCCACCAGGTTGCGGTACGTCCACGCGGCGTCGGCATTGGAGACCACCACGTCCGCCGGGATGTGCTCTCCAGTCGCCAGGCGGACCCCGGTGGCCCGGGGCTTCGCCGCCGCAGGATCGACGGTGATCTCCTCGACCGTTTCGCCCAGGCGGAACGTCCCGCCGTGCCGCTCGAACAGATCCGCGATGCCACGGACGACGGCACCGGTCCCCCCCATGGCGAACCAGACACCCCAGTGGCGCTCCAGGTACGCGATCAAGGCATAGATGGACGTCGTCGAGAACGGGTTGCCACCCACCAGGAGCGGGTGGAAGCTGAACACTTGGCGCAGCCTCCGGTCCTTGATGTACTTGGAGACGAGTCCGTACACCGTCCGGTGGCTTTCCAGAGCCACCATTGACGGGACGATCTTCGCCATGTGCGAGGCTCGGTCGAACGGGACGTGCCCGAGTTCGAGGAAGCCGGTCTCGAAGATCTTCTCGCTCTTCGCCAGGAACCGCCGGTAGCCGTCCACATCCGCTGGGTTGAACGCAGCGATCTCGCGCTCCATCGCGTCCTTGTCGCCGGTGTAGTTGAAGACCTGGCCGTCGTCGAAGCGGATGCGGTAGAACGGCGTAGTCTCCACCAGGTCGACGTGGTCTTCGCGGCGCTCTCCGGCCAGGGCCCAGAGTTCGTCGAAGAGGAAGGGCGCCGTGATGAGCGTCGGCCCCATGTCAAAGAGGTACTCGCCACCGTCAGCGCTGGGGACACGCTCGACCCGCGCTCGGCCACCGGGCATGTCGAGGCGGTCGACGACGGTGACCTGGTAGCCCCGGGTCAGGAGCCGCACAGCCGCCGCCAGCCCACCGAACCCGGCACCGATTACGACGGCATGTGGCGACTCGTCCGTGGGCCAGGTAGGAGGCCCTTCCGTGCGGAGGGTAGCATCAGGACGGGTGGCGAGGCGACGGATCCAGGACATGAGGCGGTGCGAGTCGAGTGGAGGCCTACCCCAGTAGCCGCGGCCCCGTTCCTGCCAGCAGACCCTCAGGAATTCCCCCATAACCCGCGCGTCGTACATATTAATGCACACAGTGTGGAACGCTGGATATTCTACCAGGGTTGCCCCCATCGATCAGCCAGTGCCATCGTTGGCATCCATCGTGACCGATCCCTCCGTCGTCCCCTATCCGTCCATTGCGATCGACGACGACGGCCTGGTAACAGCATCCAACGAGCTGTTTCGGGCTGTGTCCGGCATTGACCCTGTCGGCCAGTCTGTTGATGCCCTCTTCGATGCACACGATCATGTGCCCTCACGCCCAGCGGAACTGGTGGCCGCACTCGGCGAGGGACGGACCATTCGGCTGGTCGGGCCCACCGGATCGACGCGATTCCACGCTCGGGCAACCGTCGGGGACGGTGGAGGCCTTCTGGTTCTGGTCCGCTTGATGACCGAGGGTCACGGCAAGATCGACCTGGATCTGCTGGCGAAGGCCGTCGACGCAGCGAACAACTCCATCGTGGTCGCCGACCTCTCCGACGAGGAGCACCCGCTCTGCTATGTCAACGAGGGGTTCACCCAGCTAACGGGGTACTCGCGAGAAGACGTCATCGGACGCAATTGCCGATTCCTCCAGTTTCGCGATGGCGTGAGAGACTGCGAGGGCGCAGAGCAGGAGGAGGCCCTCAAGGTGCTTCGCACGACGGTCTACGGGCAACGTCTCGCCAGCGGGGTCGTGCTCAGGAACTACAAGAAGTCGGGCGAGCTGTTCTACAACGAGCTCTACTTGACGCCCGTCCATGACGCCTCGGGGCGCGCGACGCACATCATCGGCGTCCAGAACGACGTCACGGACCGCGTGCTGCAAGCCCAGCGCGAAAACGAACTCGCGGGCCGGCTCCGGGAGGTCTTCAGCGCCTCGGTGGTCCCGATCGGCATCATCGGCCTCCACGGCGAGACGTGGAGCCAGGAGACCGCCAACGATGCCGCGGGCATCCTCGGGTTGGGTCAGGACCATGATATCCTGGACGGCCTTCCCCCCTCGCGTGCCCTGCCATGGCGCTCGGCGCTCCAGTTCGTCAAGGACTCCAACGCGCCGACGCGCTTCGACACGCTGACCGACGACGGACGCACCTTCGAGGTCTTGGTCTCCCCGATCGAAGGCCCCGACGGTCAAGCCCTCTATGTGGCCGCTGACGTCTCCGATGTTCGCGCTGCCGTGGAGGATCTTCTCTACGTCTCGAATCGCCAGCTGAAGCGGATCGCCCAAGACATCCACGACGGCGTCGGCCAGCTGCTCGTGGGCGCGTCCATGCTCGCGGCGGCGCTGGTGCGTGACCTGGACGGGCACGGCCAGGAAGATGCGGCCAGCCACCTCCAGGAGCTCCTCACGCGATCTCTCGCCAAGCTGCGCTCGTTTGCGCTGGGCCTCGACCCGTCGGACATCGACCAGATCTCGATGCGAACCGCGCTCCGTCGCCTCGCTGGCGAGGCGGAAGACATCTTGGGCGCTCAGGTCTATCTGGATGGAGATGCTCTCGACCTGCCGTTCCAGTCGGAGGTCAAGATGGACCTGTACCGCATCGCCCAGGAGGCCGTCACGAACGCGGTGCGCCACGGCGGCGCGCACGACATCAAGCTGCTGGCTAGGAGGACGGACACGGAACTCCGCTTCGATGTCGAGGATGACGGCAGCGGATTCGTCTCCGACACGCCAGCGTCCGGCATGGGGCTTCGGTCCATGCGCGCACGTGCCAAGCGGCATGGCGGCGC
>JBCDLV010000191.1:0-6706 GCA_038744895.1 Bacteroidota bacterium
CCGGGGCCGGGAAGGCCGGGGCCGGGAAGGCCGGGGCCGGGAAGGCCGGGGCCGGGAAGGCCGGGGCCGGGAAGGCCGGGGCCGGGAAGGCCGGGGCCGGGAAGGCCGGGGCCGGGAAGGCCGGGGCCTGGGAGGCCAGGGCCACCGGGGCCGCCCGGGAGGCCGGGGATCCCGACCGCGCCCGACTCCTCGTCGGCGATCAGGGTGTCGTTGCCGGAGCCGCCGTCGAGGGTGTCGGTGCCGGAGAGGCCGCAGACGGTGTCGTCGCCTGCGAGCGCGAGGAGGGTGTCGTCGCCCGCGGTGCCGACGATGACGTCGGCGCCAGCGGTGCCGCGCAGCGTGCCGGCGTAGGGCGCCCCCGCGTCGGGGCCGCCGACGATGAGGCCGCTGGCGGAGACGAAGACCGTCGCTTCGGAGTCCTGGCACGTCGGGATCTCGGGGATGTCCGCCACCGCGAGCACTTGCGCACGGATGGCCTGTGCGACAGGCGCTCCGTCGTACGTCCCGTAGCGCTCGCGTTGCCATGGTGTGAGCCGTGCTACCCTATCAGACGCCCACCTTGAGATGCCTCGGTACGCGAGTGCCGGATCCTCCCTAGCAATATCGGCTAACGCCACTGCCGCGAGGATCTTGCGCCCCTCGTTACCACTCCACCCCGCGAACAATGGCCCGAAGTAGGGATGAGCATTCCCACTGCCCTCACGAGGAATAACAAACGAGTCTGCTGTATATGCCATCTCATACACGGCGTCTTCTGGAGACAGAGCAGCCCAGCGTGACACACTCTCGAGAGCTAGTCTGTACTGCTGTATCCGACCACTCAGCAATGGACATGAGGTCAAGAGGGCATCGATACGAGGGAGCTGCAACGAGTCAGGTCGCGCGGCAGCCATCACGACTGCCGCACCCAGCGTCGTGTTGAGTGCCTGCCCGCGGGGCGGATGAGGAAAGTCACACGCTGTAGCCTCGGCGCGTGTCTCAGCGAAGGTGAGGAAATCACTAGGTGAGACACCCTGTTGCAGCAGGGCGTAGAACGACATGTTGACTAAAGTATGGCCGAACAGGCGGTAAGCATCGGCGACGCGCCATAGAGTGGGGATTATAGTCGAGTCGCCGTCTGATGCAGCACGCGAGAGAATCCGAGATGCATCTCCGTTCGAGAGGTCACCCCGGAGGAGGAGGTCAAGGCCGACCTGAAGGTCGACCGCGTAGATATCATCGCGGTCTTCGCCATGTAGGGAGCCGTTGTATGCGAATGCGGGTCCGGGGATGGGTGGCATACCCGGCGGCATCTCAGGTTGTGCAACAACGGATGCCGCGAGTACAGCCCAGGCAGCAAGAGGTAGAAGTCGTGTCATGGACTAGTCGAAGAGCGTAGTACGAATACGGATGCCGTCGCCGGCCTGCTGCTCGCTTGGGACAGGTGCAATCCCAAAAGCCCGGATAAGCCGTGGTTCGCGTAGGCTGGCTCCTAGATCGTTTGGAGTGTGAAAGGCGCGCATTTGACGTGCCTGGGCTTCTAGAAACCGCTTGTCGGATCTATACATTTCAGCGCTCGTTGGCGCCGAGCTGCATTCCAAGAAATTTGTCGAAAGCGCTGAATGATTCTGCCATTGAGAGCAAGAGGAGGGTGATGCTTTAGGTCCCCTCTCCTCAGCGCCTTGTAGAATGTGGCCCATTTCATGTCCCATCACAGAAGGAAGATCATCCGGCGCGTTCGCTGTGATTGACTGCACTAAAATCACGTTCGCGGCTGAGAGTTGACCAGGTTCGAGAACATCCGTAAACGTATAGTTCGCTGCCTCTCCCCACAGGGCGCGCCTCGATGGGTCTGAGGGCGCGGCATTCCAGAGACTATTCGGCGGAAGTACAACGACATCCACTGTCTCACGCGCCTCTCCTTCTCGAGCATTAACTCTAATTACATTTGCGATATGTTGATATACGTTACGATAATCTACTGGCAAATCATCTAGAGCGATCTCTGGCGAGTGCTGGTAGGAGAATTGCGTATTTCTACCCCTGTTAACCACCGTAATCCACTCGTCTCCTTCACCAGGAAAGCTAGCGGTCTGGCCTACTAACCACGCAGTATCGCCCCCTGCAGGGTCGTAGCCAGAAGCAACGGCCAGAGCCTCTCGGAGACCTTCAGCAATCTGCTGGAGAGATTGGTTGGGGTCGTAGGTGTAGGTAGCTGTGACCGGAGACCCTACCGTGCCAGAATTATCTATCGTCGTGGCAGTGACACCTACAGTTCCTCTTGATTGCGTTCTCCACGTCCCACTACCGCTTCCCGGTGAAATCGGGATCAGACGGAAAGCATTCTGAACGTTAAATTCGTAAGTAGCCATTGTTCCGGCCTGCTGAAACGCAATCCCGACTTGGGCAAAGTCCTCGCTCAGTCGTGCTGTCACTACATCCGGCGCCGTCTGGAGGTCAGGATTCATTGCTCCACTCTGGTCAATTAGCACCTCAGGAGATGTGGACCACTGCACCCGGACAAGACCTGGCGTGTCAACATCGGCGAGGTTCCCGCTGAGATTCCCCACGGGAACTCGGAGAGGATCGGTCCGCTGAGGGACATCGTTGACCTTGGCCGTGGCGACGACCTCGACGACATCTCCAAGTTGGACCCGGATCGTCCGGTCCCTGCCAAACTGGTCGTCGTAGGTCCCACCGTTCGGGTTTGCTGCTCCCGGCGAGCCACCCTGGCCTGGCTCCGCATTCGAGACGAAGCGCACGAAGTGGTTCATTCGGCACTCTCCGGCGCGGTCGTCCCGGTCCCACTCTGCGCCGTAGCGGTAGTACTCCTCGCTGTTGGGTCCGTCTCGTCTCTGGTCGTCGCCTTGCCGGAACGTCAGGACGTATCCGCCAGCACGCAGGACGCGGATCTCGAACTCCACGTCAGAGCAGTCGATCCCGGCACCGAACGCTGCCGCCGAGGAGACCGTAGGCCGGACGGTGAACCGGTCACCGGCGTCGGAGTCTCCCGTCTGCTGCGCCAGGTACAGGTCTCGCTGGGGGCTCTTGTTGAAACTGTTGGTCACGAAGCGACCTCCCGACGGAAATCGCTCGTCGGTCGGAAACCGGCTGACCATGACGTAGTCGAGCGGGTAGTCGAGATCGTCGACGCCGAGCAGCCGAACGGTGGGCTGCGGCAGAATTGTCACATCTACATCTCCGCTCTCTCCGCCAGCGGAGACCGTCACTGTGACCGTCACCGTCGAGTCCGGCGGCTCATCGGCTGCGACGAACCGCACGTTCCCAACGGCCGAGAGCGGCAGCGTCACGCTCGCCTGGCGGGTCCCGTCGGAGGCCCCGCTGGCGTCCAGACCGCTGGCGTTCAGGCGGACGTCGTTGGCGTCCAGGACATCCAGTGTGGCACCGCTGGCGTCATTGCTGGCGGTGCGAGTCGCGGGAGCGCTCGCGACGAAGCCGCCCGCCGAGAGGTCCTGCACCGACAGCGTCACAGATGTAGCGGGGTCTAGGCCAGGCGCAACGACGGCGAACGTGGCCTCCTCTCCTGCCCGTAGTGTGTCTGGGTCGGCGACCACTACAAAGTCTCCACTACCTGGAGGGAGCGGATTGACCCAGAACGTTTCCACGGCAGGTCGAAGG
This sequence comes from Bacteroidota bacterium, assembly GCA_038744895.1. Lineage (GTDB taxonomy): Bacteria > Bacteroidota > Rhodothermia > Rhodothermales > Rubricoccaceae > Rubrivirga. The sequence goes on from JBCDLV010000191.1 coordinate 3,619, forward strand.
CCAGCAACCCCAACTGCGACGACAGTTGTGAACGTTCGCTGTGTCACGGACGCATCGGCGACGAAGGCAACTTGTCCGCTGGAAGCCGCGCCGTACGGGACAACGAGTGTGTCTGCCAGGGTGCCATCGTAGGCGAGCATCCCGACATTCGGGCCAAACCCGCCAATCCAGAGTGTCACCGGCATGTCTGCAGGGGGCTGTACCGCTTCCCCGGTATCAGATTGGGCTTCTACTGTGAACCCTCGCGACTGACTGGCAAACACATCCGTGTCGCTGGTGTTGATCACAAACTGATCGTCGTACTCCTCGACGTCAACGACAATTGAGAACCGAGAGCCTTTGATTGCACCGGGATAGGCCGCCAGGCTAGCGCAGGTTCGGTTGATCCTGTAGCCTGACTCTTGGGGTATGAGAGAGCCTGTGGAACTCCCGAATGATGACGCGAGCATCCCATAGTCACTTTCGTAGTTCGTGTAGAGGCCACCCTCGAATGGGTTGCGGAACGACCTCAGACTTCCCGCGCTCACACCTATTGCATCAATCGCGTTGACTCCAAACGGCAACTCAACATTGGCCGATGCGGCCGGAGTCGGATCATAGAAGTACACAGGGTATGTGTCGTCGCCCCCTATGCAGGTCACAGTCGACTCTTCACGCAGGGAGAACAGTCCGGCAACGTTGACGCTGAGCGTGTCGTCAGTTGGGAAGAGCACATACCGAATCGTTGCCTCCAGCGGACCACCAACTGAGACGACCTGGTTCAACGCATACTCAGGACGGAGCGTGAGTCACTCGTGGTACGAACGCCCTTGGACCTGCCTCGTCTCAGTCTGCGGAGGTGCCTGGACCTCTACGCGCTCCCGGATGACCACCTGCGCGTGTGCAGGGATGGCGCTCAGGGCAACACCCAGGACGGCGAGCGAGACGATGGCATAACGCCGGAGAATCGAGTGCACGGAACAGATCGTATGTGAGCCACAGCAAACCTATGTACATGGATCCGTCGATGATCGTGATGAACCTGTTTGGTTTGCGTTTTGATGACGATCTGTCTACTCCTCGCGCGCCTGTTTCAGCCCGCCAGCGGACCTGTACCGCTGGCGACCGCCAGCAGGCGCTGACCAGCGCGGCCGCGGAGCGCCAGCAGGGGCGTTCCCCATGCATCTGCTCGCTGGCGCCGATCCCGCTGGCGATACGGACCGCTGACGCGCCAGCAGGCAACCCGGCCCGCTGGCGGAGGACCATCGGGAGAGCCCTGCTTGACGAGATACTACGATCGTCATATCATTATCCTACGATCGTCGTATCCCACATGAAGCGCCGCACCCTCAACCCCCTCGGCGAGACCGAGATGGAAGTCCTCCAGCACGTCTGGGACCTCGGCTCCGCCACCGTCAGCGACGTGCACGAGCGGATCCTCGCGACCCGAGAGGTCGCCTACACGACCGTCATGACGGTCCTGAAGAAGCTGGCGTCGAAGGGGTACCTGACTTACGAGCGCGAGGGCCACGCCTACGTCTACTCGGCCGCGCAGTCGCCGGACAAGGTCCGCGCCGACATCCTGGGCGGTCTGCTGGACAAGGTGTTCCGCGGGTCGCGGGCGGCGCTGGTGCAGACGCTGGTGCGCCAGGAGCCTCTGACGGAAGCCGAGGCCGAGAGACTGCGCCAGATCGTGGAGTCGATCCAGCCCGGACAGGACGAGGACGTCTAGCCCGATGGCAGATTTCGCCTTCTTTCTGGACGCACTCGGCGAGGCGGCGCTGGCGCCGTTCTGGGCGCCGGTGCTGGCGTGGACGCTCCTCGCGATGGCGGTTCATCTGGCACTGCGCCGGTGGGGCCCTCGTGCCCCGTCGGCAGCGTACCGACTGGCCCAGGCCACGCTCTTCCTGCTCCCCCTCGGGCTGGCCGTCGCGGTCGTCGCCGATCCGTCGTGGATCCCGTCGCTGCGTCAGGCGCCGGTCCTGGTCCAAAGCACTGCTCTCCCCGCTGCCCCGGTGGCCACCGGGGTCGCCGTGTCGCCCGCAGCGCCAGCAGTCCCCGGGCCGTCCGCCAGCGGGTGGACGCTCCTGGGCCTGGCAACGCTCGCCGCTGGCGCAGGCGCCCTCGTCGGCCTCGGCGCCCTGGTTCGCCAGTCGGCGCGGCTTCGGAAGCTCCGGCGGGCGCTTCGCGACGCCGAGACCCTCGACGCACAGGCCGATGTCGAGGCCGCAGCCGAGCGGGTGGGCGTGCGCCGCGTGCCCACCGTCCACGTCGTGGACTCGGACGTCGTGCCGATGACGCTGGGCGTGCTGCGCCCAGTGGTCGTGGTACCGGCCTCGCTAGACCGGCACGCGCGCCAGCTGGCGCTCGTCCACGAGTTCCAGCACCTGCGCCAGGCCGACCCGCTGGCGCACTGGGCCGAGGCGCTGACAGCCGGCCTATTCGCGGCCCACCCGCTGGCGGCCCGGCTGGCACGCCAGTGCGACCTCCTCCGCGAGATGACCTGCGACGCCGCTGTGCTCGCACTCGCTGCCTACGACCGCCGCTCCTACGCCGAGTTGGTCTCCTCGTTCGCCGTCTCGCCCCGCCAGCGGTGGGCGCCCGGCGCCATCGGCATGGCCTCCCCACTGCCTCATGTTCATCAGCGCATCCTCGCCATGACCCGTTCGTCTGCCTCTCCGTCTGTCCGGCTCACCAGCGTCCTCGTTCTGGGGGCTCTCGTCGTCGGCGCCCTCGCCATGACGGCGGGCGGTGCCATCGCCCAGCCTGCCCAGGCCGTCGTCGTAGTCGGCGACTCGGCCGAAGACGCCATTCTCATCATCGACGGCGTCCGTGTCGACGGCTCGTTCGAGGGCATCGACCCCGGAACCATCTACACCGTCGACATCGACCGCGGCGACGTGGCGCGCGCGTCGCATGGCGCCGGCAGGGTCATCCGTGTGACCACCCGAGACGCAGCCGAGAGAGCAGGACTCGAGCCCCTGGTCGTCGAGGAGGCGCAAGAGGACTCGAACCGACCTGTCCTGGGCAGCCCACGCTTCGTCGTTACGGAGTCCACGTTCGACGGCGGGCCGGATACCGCCGAGGGTAGCGCGATCGTCGAACTCCG
>JBCDLV010000192.1:0-6669 GCA_038744895.1 Bacteroidota bacterium
CGCCGTCCACGGCGTCACGGCCCACAGGCCTGCGTCCACGTTCTCGGGGAACTCCAGCGTCTCGACGGTGGGGTCGTTGGACACGTCCCCGTTGGCAAAGCGCTCCGGGAAGATCTGGTACCAGACGGCGTCCTGGGCCCACGCGGGCGGTGCGGGCTGGGCCAATGGCGAGTGGGAAGCGGCCAGTAGCAGACCGACAGCTAACAGAAAACGCTGGCGGAATGTCCTTCCGCTGGCGACTAGCCCACTGGCGACTGGATGTTCTCTCATCGGAGGGCGCGCATGAGGGCAAGGAGCATCTTTCCGAGGCGCTGTGCGCGACTATCGAGCTCTTCGACCGTGTCAGCACGGAGATATCCGATTCGACTGGCAATGAGCCACTGGGTCTCAACTTCTTTCAGGGATGCTCTCGCATATCGGAGAAATTGCAGGTACTCGCCGGTGCGACCGCGTCCCCAGCCCTCTGCGATGTTGGACGGCACGGACACCGCAGCGCGCCGGATCTGGGATGCCAGACCGAATCGCTCAGCTTTGGGAAATTGGCTAGAGGCGGCATAGACGGATTCGACGAGGTCCATCCCTTCCTGCCATACCCGGAGGTCGCGGTAGCTCTGGCTGCTTCCATCTGCTACCACACCGTACTCACGGCCGAGCGGGTACGTGACGCTCGATTCCTCTCTGCCATTGCCCACCGCCAAATCGACCCTGTCCATCATCGCACCACCGTGAGGGAGACCGCCTGCCCCTCCCAGCGGACGACGTACACGCCAGCGGACAGGCCCGACGTCTCGACTGCGACGGCATGCTCGCCGGCGCCCAGTTGGCGGTCGAGAAGCACGGCCACACGGCGGCCGAGGGCGTCGAACAGTTCCACGCGGACGGTTCGCGGCGACTCGACGGCAAGCTCCACCGTAGCGGGGCCTGCCGACGGGTTCGGGTACACCGCCAGCCGCTCTCCTGGGGATTCCACAGGCTCCTCGGCATCGACGGCGCCCAGGTTGCCCGCTGGCGACGGCACGTCGACGTCGGTGTAGATGCGGTACTCGCCGGGGCGCAGCGTGAGCGTCTCGCCCGCCTCGACGGCCAACTCCGAGTCGTCGAAGTAGCCGTACCAGGTACCGGTGCTCGAGAATGGCGGGGTCACGTCGCGCTCGGACAGGCCGAAGTTGCCCACCACGACGGCCGCCGTCGGCTCGCCAGCGGGCGCGTCAGAGTTCGTGAGCACGATCCAGCGGCCGGCGACGGCGCCACCGATGCGGGCCTCGAAGCCAGCGTCCGGCCCGAAGACGGCGTACCGCTGGCGGAGATCGAGGACGGCGGCCGTGAGCGCGTAGAGCTTGCGGCGCTGGTCGCGCTCCTCAAGGCCCGTCTCCGTGAGCGAGAGGCCGGTCCCGTTGGCAAACGGCGGCGCGTCGGTCCAGTAGTCCCAGCGGATCGGCTTGTTGGAGACACGGCCCGGGTTGCCGGACGGGCAGTTGTCGTTGGGCTCCAGGCACTCGCCCGGACCGCCGCCGTAGCCGACCTCCCCGAACTGCCACAGCATCTTAGGTCCGGGAATGGTCAGGTGGAAGACCGTCGCCAGCTTCTTGCGGTCGAGGGCCGTCGCCAGCTGGCGCGTGCTGTAGCCGTCGGTCTGGTTGCCGAACGTGCGCAGCTTGTAGAGCTGCCACTGCTCGTCGTGGCTCTCCTGGTAGGCGATCTGGCCCCAGATCGGGTAGTCGTTGTTGGGCGGGTAGGCGCGGGTCAGCGAGGCCCGGTTGCCGAGGTAGCCCATCGCCGACTCCGCATACTCGTCGGTCATCTTGTTCCAGAGCATCATGCCGGGGAAGCCCTCCTCCCGGCCGTACGCCGCCAGGTCCCGCTCCTCCCGAGGGTCGCCCAGGTGCTCTAGGATGATGAGAGCATCCGGGTGCGCGGCCCAGAGTGAGTCGGCCATTCGCGTCAGGAGGGCCACCCGGCTGGCGTCGTAGGCGTTCCACGCGCCCACGTCGTTCGACTGGCGCTGCGTGAAGCCCTTGGAGAGGTCGTAGCGGTAGCCGTCCACGTGGTACTCGTCCATCCAGTAGCGGTTGGCGCGGTCCAGCCAGATCTGCGTCAGCGGGCTCTCGTGGTTCATGTCGTTGAAGACGTTGAACGGGTGCCGCGCGCTCGTATTCGCCCACGGGTTGCTCGCGGTGGGCGGGCCGAACGTGCCCTGGTTGTTCAGGCGGATCAGCGGACTTTGCCCAGTCGCGTGGTTGTACACCACGTCCAGAATCACCGCGATGCCGCGGGCGTGCGCCGCGTCCACGAACGCCTTGAAGTCGTCCGGCGAGCCGTAGTACTTGTCGAGCGCCAGGTGGAAGGCCGGGTTGTAGCCCCAGCTCTCGTCCCCGTCGAACTCGCTGACGGGCATCAGCTCGATCGCGTTGATGCCCAGCCGGTCCAGGTAGTCGAGCGTGTCGGTGAGCGCCGCGAAGCTGTGCTCGCGCACGAAGTCGCGCACCAGCAGTTCGTAGACGACCAGGTCTTCCGGGGCGGGCGGCACCCAGTCGCCGTCGGTCCACGGGAACGGGTCGGCGCCGGGCGTGAACGCGGCCACGGCGTGCTCCTGGGCGCCAGCGGGGTACCGGCTCTCGCCGGGGTAGTAGACCAGGGGCGCGTACGGATCGGCCACGCGGATGAGGCCGTCCACCCAGTAGTGAAACGTCTGCTCCTGGTCTGGGGTGAGGCCCGTCAGCTCGATCCACCAGCGCGTGCCGAGCGCGTCCTCGTCGCGGAACATGAGCGATGTCTCGTCCGCGGCCCACCCGTTGAAGCTGCCGAGCGCGTAGACGTACTGCTTGGCGGGCGCCCGGAGCACCAGCCACGCCCGCGTCGGATCGTTCGGGTCCACCGTGATGCCATCCTCCAGCCCCTCCGGCACAGCCGCGTCGGTGACCGCTGGCGGGATCACGCCGACCTCCCCGCTGGCGGCGCGGCTCTGCGCGTCGGTCGCCTCGACGCGGACGAAGGAGCCCGGCGGGACGGGCTCCGGAAGCACGAGCCGGTAGATGCCGTCGCCCGTGTCCTCGATGCCATCGGTGTAGGTGGTCTCGTTGACGGTGACGGCGACCGACGTGATGGCCTCGGTGCCAAACACGCCAGCGGAGACGGCCACGACCTGGTCAGTGCCTTCCTGCTCTCGGGCTACCTGGAACACGAACGGGTCGGCGACGCGGATCACGGAGTCGTCGAACTGGCCGCTCGTCTCGGTGCCGAGGGGGTCGGTGTACCACGTGAAGGTGGTCCCGGCGTCGTTCTCGTGGACGTGGATCTTGTAGAGGTACTGCTGGCCGGCCTCCAGGCTCGTCGTGTAGCGGTACTCGCCGAGCACGGGCTCGAACGTGGCCTGGCTCGGGGCTCCGGTGGTGATGCGGCCGTTGCTGTTCGGGCCCCAGTCGTTGAAGGAGCCGGGCACGAAGGCACGCACCACCGGCGAGATCGCAGGCGTGGTCAGGTCCGGGACGAACCGGAACGTGACGTCGACGGCCTGCGCCTCCGCTGGCGCCGCCAGCGGGACCGCGGCGGCGAGGGTCAGGGCCGCCAGCAGGGCACGGCGAAGTCGGGACATGAGATCTGTGGAATCGAAAAACGCCGGCCGCCCGCTACGGCGACCGGCGCTGAAGGAACGGCCCGGCTCCTCCCCTCTCGGGGCGAGCCGGGCCGGAGTCGCTAGCGGACCACCGTCAGGCTTCGCACGGCCACGCCCTCCGCCGACTCAGCGCGGACGAGGTAGAGGCCGGCTGCGAGGCCGTTCATGTCGATCTCGAGCGGACGGCCCGAGACGAGTGCGTCCTCGACGACGTCGGCCACGACGCGGCCGGTCACGTCGTAGACGCGGACGGTCACGGGGGCGTCCGAACTCACGACGACGCGGGCGATACCAGCCGTCGGGTTCGGGTATACCGCGCCGAGCACGAGGTCACCGTCGCGGATCGGATCCTCGTCGATCGAGACCGGACCGCCTTGGTCAGCGGCACCAACGGCGATCGAGTTGTCGAAGTCCTCTGGACCGAACGTGCCCGTCGGGTTGACCTCCCACGGGACGCGACTCGTCGCCGGACGGAACGTGTCGCGGGCGAACGCGAACTCGCTGGCCGCGACATCGGTGATGTAGCGGTAGCGACGGCGGCCCTCGTCGAAGCCACCTTCACCCTCGATCTGGAGGCCATCCGCGTCGTTGCCGAACGTATAGCGGTATCCGATACCGTTGTACGTCGGGCCGTTGACCGTCAGGACACCTGTGTAGATGAGGTCGCCATCGGGATCTTCGAGCTTGAAGCCGGTGATGAGGCTACCGCCCGAGCCCGTGTCGATGACATCATCGCTACCGGGGATCAAGCCCTGCGTGAGTCGCCAGACCGGATCCTCGAACTGGATGGACACCGTGTCCACAGCCGCGTCGAAGGCGCGTCCCTCGCTGTCCACGAATGCCGTCGCAGCGTTCATGTCGACGGTGAACGTGAGGTCGATCGACTGGCCGTCCGCGATGACGTTACCAGAACGAACGCTGTTGAAGAACTGCTCATCGACGGCCTGGTCTGTACCCGTGAACGAGAAGAGGCGGTCAGCTCCACCCGTGTCGAGTGGCTCCTCCCAGCCGACATCGATCGCATCGCCCAGGGCGTCTACGAACTGCGGATCTCCGTTCTCGTCGCGGAAGTCGATGTAGAACTTGTACGGGAGCGGGTCTCCGCCCGGTGCAGCCGTAATTGGCACCTGGCGAGCAAAATCAGGTGTACCTGGGGTCTGCTCCAGGCGGCAGTCATCCTGGTTGTCCTCCGGGCAGTCCCATCCGTTAAAGCCACCACGGACCTGAACAAGGTCGTTCGACGTCTGGAACAGGCCGATCGACGATAGCGGCGCGACATCAACCTGGAATGTGACGTTTGCCGTCACGAGGGTACCCGCGTTCGCAGGACTGTCGCTGAAGAACGTCCACTGCAGCGTCGAGTCTTGGGCCGGCACTGTAAAGGTGCGGTTGCCGCCATTGATGTCAGCCTCCCAGCCATCCGCAGAGTCGCTGTCCTCGAAGTAGAACTTATAGGCCTGCTGTGTGCCGACGGCGGACACCGGGTACGCCACACGGCCGGAGAAGAGGGCATAGCCCGGTGAACCACCGGTGGGACTCTCGCGAGAGAGAACGACCCCGTTTGAGCCCCAATCGATGGTCGTGGCACCGCCATCCTGGCTGCCTCCGGTCGCATTGTCACCGCGAACAGCGACGACGAGGTTACCGTCGTCTAGGTCAAGGCCCTTTGTCCCGGCATCCTCCGTGTCGATGTATGTCCGGAACCACACAGCGACCGAGTCGCCGCCAGCGGAGAACGGGCGCCAGTCATAGGCCTGGTCATCGCCTTTCTCGAAGTAGTGGAGGTCAAGCGAGACGTCACCCGTTCCAGCTTCGATCACGTGGTTGGCGCCGTCTTCCCAGCCTCCTGGAAGACCGTCTCCCTCCGACTGGTCGATGTAAAACTTGAAGTCGAGCTGCTCGTCGTCGGGAATCTGGAACTCGATCTGCCAGTAGTCGCCGCCGACGTTCTCCGGGAGGAGCGTCGTGCTTTCGTTCCAGTCGATCGTGTTGCCGTCCGGGAGTGCCGTCCCGCTGGCGACCTGGCCGCGGACCTGGACGCCAGCGGAAGCGGCGTCAGAGGAGACGGTGTCCGGCATCGTAGCCGAGTTCATGCGGAGCGTGATCGTCCGCTGGGCGAGCGCTGGAGTGGCGAGAATGGCCGCGAGGGCCATCACACCGAGCCATCGCCCGAATGTGGTAGCAGTGGGTCGCATGGTGCGTGCGTAGGTGTGGGAAAGGGCCGGCCGGGGCCGGATAGTAAAACAGCCTGCGGTCACAGTGTAAGCGCTTACGCGCTCATGTGTGCAGTCCGTATGGAGGAAAACCCCGAGCCCCGCTGGCGAGGCCCGCGATCGCTAGAAGCGGAGGCCCACCGCTAGGCGATGAACTCCGTCGAAGAACTCGGTCGACTCGTAGGCATAGTCGGCCGCGAGGTTCAGCGAGCCGAAGCCGTAGCGGAGGCCACCGCCGAGCGTGAACGAGCGCGTGCTCTCGTCCATGAACAGCTCCTGGAAGCCGCCGCGCGCCTGCACAAGGCCGCCCAGAAGGCCGACCTCGGCGCCGACGTTGATGTGCTGGCCCGCCGCCGACGGCGAAAGGGCGTCCACAGCCACCGTCACGCGAGTGCCAGCCTGCTCGTAGACCTCCGTCGCCAGGCCGACCCGCATGGTCAGAGGCAAGTCGAAGGCGTCTGTGTCGATGCGGCCGGGAATGCTGCCGTTGTTTCCGCTCTGCCCGGGCTGAGGGTCGAACGGAATGTTCAGGTCCGAGCCGTCGATGGCCATCTTCGGGCCGAAGTTGGAGATGGACGCTCCGAGACGGACGCCCTGGAACGGCGTCACGAACAGCGTGCCCACGTCGAAGGCGACGCCCGTCGCACCCGAGTTGGCGATCTGCTCGCGGATCACCTTGACCGTCCCGCCGAGCGAGAAGCGGTCGGTCAGCTGGCGCCCGTACCCGAGGGAGATCGCGTAGGAGCCGGCCGAGAACGTCTCGCCCGTCGGAAGCTGGTCGTTCGAGGCCTCGTCGATCACGTCCATGTCGGCGAAGGTGAGCGCGCTGATCCCGATGGCGAC
>JBCDLV010000193.1:0-6627 GCA_038744895.1 Bacteroidota bacterium
ACGAGGCCGCCGAGCAGCGCCGGCAGCACGTTGTCACCGTGTCGGCAGCCGGACGCGGCGCTCTCGCCGTCGAGGACGGCCTCGACCAGGTCAGCCTTGGCGAAGGGGCTCCCCAGCGCCACGTTTGCCGCCCACGCCCCGGCGACGGCGCTCGCTGAAGAGCCTCCGATGCCGGACCCGAGAGGGATGCCTTTCTCGATGGTGAGTGCCAGCCCGCCCTCGGCGCCCGACGAGCTCAGAACCCAGGCTGCTGCGCGCCCTGCCGTATTCCGCGCAGGGTCCGTGGGAAGGAACGCGGGTCCGGAGACGGTGACGCCAGCGGTCTCCGTCCGGGTCGCGGTCACGCGGTCGCCCGGACCGGTGATGCACAGGCCGAGCGTGTCGAAGCCGGGGCCCAGGTTGGAGAGGGATGCGGGGCCGAAGGCGGTGGCGGTCACGAGGGAGAGGGGTGAGAAATGAGGCGGTCAGAGCTGGCGTCGCGCTAGCGGTCGGTCCCGGCGGGTGAGGGAAGAGATCACGCTGTAGCCGCCGGTCCAGAAAGGCTTGCCCGCTGGCGTTGAGATCCTTCGGCTGTGGTCACTCGCGTTCGCTCCGCTCAGGATGACATGTGGGAAGGTCGGGGAAAACGAGGGCCGCGCTGGCGGTCAGACTCGACGCTTCTGAGAGTCACGGCCGTCCGTGGTCTCCGGTCCGCGGTCCCGCCGAAGGCGTCATGGCATCAGCTCGGCGGCCTTGACGAGGTCCGCCAGCAAGCCGGCAGCGGTGACATCGGGACCGGCGCCGGGGCCTTGAACCACCAGCGGCGTGTCCTGGTAGCGGTCGGACTGGATGAGGATCACGTTGTCTGTCCCGCGCGACCCGCCGAACGGCGACGACGTCTCGACGGCGCGCACGCCGACGCTCAGCCCACCGTCTCCGATCTGGCCGACGTAGGCGAGGCGCTTGCCAGAAGCCTCGGCGTCGGCGACGCGGGCGGACCACGCCTCGTCGAGACCCTCCAAGGCGTCGACGAAGGCGTCGACAGAGACATCGGTCAGGCTCTCGGGCACGAGCGACTCGACGGTCACGTCGGCACGCTCGACGGCCCGGCCGGTCTCGCGGGCTAGGATGAGCAGCTTGCGCGCGACGTCCTCGCCTGTGAGGTCGTCGCGTGGGTCGGGTTCGGTGAGGCCCTTCGCCATCGCCTCGCGGACGGCCTCGGAGAAGGCCGCGCCTGCCGCCAGCCGGTTGAAGAGAAACGCCAGCGTGCCCGAGAACACGCCCTCCACGGTGTGCACGCGGTCGCCCGAGCGCATCAGGTCCCGGACCGTGAACACGACCGGCAGGCCGGCCATCACAGTGGTCTCGTAGTGGTAGCTCACCTCGCGGCGCCCGGCCGCCTCCCGAAGCTGGCGGTAGTACGCCAGGTCGAGCGTGTTGGCCTTCTTGTTGGGCGTCACCACGCCGACGCCGTGTTCGAGCCACCGCACGTACCGCCGGGCCACGGCCTCCGAGGCCGTCGCGTCGACCACGATCCGACGCTCCAGGCCGCCCGCCAGCAGGCGCTCGTCGAGGGCGTCGAGGTCCGCGGCTTCGCTGTCGCCGTCGAGCAGGCCCACGCCCTCCGCCAGCGGGAGCCCGCTGGCGTCCCACGCCATCCGGCGCGAGTTGGTCAGACCGACCAGCCGCAGGTGAATGCGGTCCTCGTCCATGAGCACGGGCGCGTGCTCGGCCATCATCTCGACCAGCCGCCGGCCGACGGTTCCGGTGCCGATCACGACCACGTGCGTCCGGGCGCGCCGCAGCGGGAAGGCCTCGTGGAGCGCCGCCAGCGCCGCCGGTACGTCCTGCTGGCGGACGACCGCGGTGATGTTGGTCTCCGCAGCGCCCTGCGCGATTGCGAGCACGTTGACGCCCGCCCGTCCGAGGGTTGCGAAGAGCCGCCCCGCCAGCCCCGGCTGGTGCCGCATCCCCTCGCCGACCGCAGAGACGACGGCGCAGCCTGGGATGGCGGAGACCGACCGGACGTCGCCCCGGGCGATCTCGACCTCGAAGGCCTGCTCCAATGCAGCGACGGCATCCTCGGCGTCGGCGCCGTCCACGACCACGCAGACGCTCTGCTCGCTCGATGCCTGGCTGATCGCGCGCACATTGACGTCGGCCTCCGCGAGCGCCCCGAACAGCCGCGCGCTGACACCGACGACCGACTGGAGGCCGCCACCCTCGACCGTGACGACGGCCTGGTCCCGAACGGCGGAGAGGGCCTTGACCCGCAGGTCCAGCGCGTCCGTGGCGGCCGAGATCACCGTCCCAGCCTCGTCCGGGTCGAGCGTGCTCTTGATGAGGATGGGGATGCCTGCGCGCTCGGCGGGCAGCATCGTCCGCGGGTGCAGCACCTGGGCACCGAAGTAGGCCAGCTCGGCCGCCTCCCGGTAGCTCAGCCGAGGCAGCGGCTGCGCCTCCGGCACGAGGCGAGGGTCGGCGGTGTAGACGCCCGCGACGTCGGTCCAGATGACGCAGGCGTCGGCGTCCAGCGCGCCCGCCAGGATCGTGGCCGTGTAGTCCGATCCCGAGCGACCGAGCGTGGTCGTCACCCCGGTGGCCGTCGACCCGATGAAGCCGGTGACGACGGCGACGGCGTCCCCTGGGACCTCTGCGAGGGCAGCCTGCGCCAGCTGGCGTGTGGTCGCAGGGTCCACGGACGCGGCGCCGAAGGTGCCGTCGGTGCGGATCAGATCCGCACCGTCCAGCGCCACCGCCTCGTGTCCCGACGCGCGAAACGCCGCGGCGACGAGCGGTGCCGAGAGCCTCTCCCCGGTGGCCAGGACGGCGTCGCGCGTCCGGTCGGTCGCCTCGCGGAGCAGCGAGACGCCGTCGAGCAGGTCTGCCAGCTCATCGAGCCTCGCATCGAGAGCCTTCTGGAGCGGCACCCGATCCTCCGGCGTCGCCAGCCGGTCGGCGGCGTCCTCATGCCGCTGGCGGATGGCGGCGACGGCCTCGACGTGCCCCGTGCGGCCCAGCGCCGCGTCGAGCGCCGCCAGCAGGTCGTCGGTGACGCCACCGAGGGCAGAGACGACCACGACGTGGCGGCCACCGGGAGATCCCGCGACGAGGTCGACGACGCGGCGGATGCGGTCGGGCGTGGCGACGGACGTACCGCCGAACTTGGAGACGTGGAGGGACATGGCAAAAACGAGAACCGCCCGCGCTCAGACGAGGCGGGCGGTCCGGGAGTCGAGGGCGCAGAGGCGCTCCGGTCACAGGTCGCCCGCCGCAAGGCCGAGCGTTCGGGTCGTCGTCGTGAACGTGAGCGAGGTCATCGGCGCCAAGCTAGGGGCGCAGGTTCGAGGCGGGCAACGCACGGAGCCCGTCGAAGCGCTTCCACGCCAAAAAAGACTTCCTGCTGTGCTGGCGTCCGACGCCGCTGGCGCCGCTACAGCCGCACCAGAGGCTGGCTCTCGACAGTGTCTCCGTGTCGCAGCGTGACGACGTACGCACCCGGCGCCAGCGAGTCCATGTCGAGTGCTACCTCGTGACGCCCGAGGCCCCGCAGACCGGACGCGACCACGCGCACGCGGCGCCCGAGCGTGTCGAACAGCGCGACCTCCACGTGCCCCGGCTCCGCCAGCCGGAAGCGGACCGTGGCCCCGCTGGCGGTCGGGTTGGGCGCGATGGGGAGCAGGGCGCCTGTGGCGTCGGGGGTGACGTCGCCAGCGGTGGCACCGCCGAGCGTGATGCGGCGCACCGCCTGCGTCCCGGCGTCCGACACATAGAGCGTGTCCCCGGTGGCCGTCGCCGCGATCCCGTTGGGCGCGTTGAACTGCGCGACCGCCCCGTCGCCGTCCACGGACCCTGGGGAGCCCGTCCCGGCCAGCACCGACACTTCGCCCGCCTCCGTGATGGCGTAGATCCGGTGGTCGCGAATGCCCGTCGCGAAGAACCGGTCGCCGCCGTACGCGAGAAATCCGAGAGCCTCCCCGACGTCCGCCAGCAGAGTCAGCGCCGAGCCGTCGACGCGGAAGATCTTCCCATCCTCGAAGTTGGCCACGTGGAGCCGGTTCTGGCTATCGAAGGCCATGCCCGCCGGTCCGTTCAGCCCGTTCATGCTCACGACGTCGGTGAAGGCCCCCGAGTCGTCGAGCGTGCGGATCCAGTTGCTGTCGTAGCTCGCGATGTAGAGCGTTCCGTTGACGGCGTCGTAGGCGGCCCCGCTGACGGTGATCGCGTTGGGCAGGGTGCGGATGACCTGCGCGGTGCCATCCGGCGCGACCCGCCACACGCGTCCCGAGTTGGTCCCAGCGTCGTAGTAGCTGACCACGTAGAGCGTGCCGTCCGGTCGGAACGCGAGGCCGTTGGGGAATGAGAAGTCGTCGGCGTGGACGGAGGTCGCGAACGTCGTCAGGTCGACCCGCGTCACGGCGGTGCCTGCGACGAACGGGTTGAAGGTGCCGAACTCGGACCCGTAGAGCGCCCCGTCCGGGCCGAGCGCGAGCCCATCGACGATGGCCGATCCCGCAGGCACGATGGTCTCGACGGTGACCGTCTGTGCGCGGAGTGGAGCCGCGAGGAGAAGAACGGCGAGGGCCGTAGCGAAGCGAAGCATGAGCGGAGCAGGAGTGAGCGCTCAACCTGCCGCCCGCACGATGGTCTCACCGCCTCACACGCCGCATGACAGGTCTCACTGCGCGTCCTGAGCCGCGATATCCGCGATGTGGGCCTCTTGCGCGGCGCCGTCGCCGCTGGCTGTGGGCACGGTCGGCGCGGACACCGTTGGCACTGCCGTGGCGGCCCGCTGGCGGTACGCCGAGGGCGTCTCGCCCGCTCGCTTCTTGAACACCCGGTTGAACGATGCCTTGCTGCTGAACCCGGCGTCGAGCCCGATCGCCAGCACCGTCTGGTGCGCGAGCGCGGGATCCGACAGCCGCGCCTGCGCCTCCCGCACGCGGTATCCGTTGACGAGGTCGTAGAAGCTGCCGCCGACCGCCTCCGAGAGAACGTGCGAGAGCGTCCGCTCGGAGATCGCCAGCGGGCGCGCGAGGTCCGCCAGCCGGATGTCCGGGTCGAGGTAGGGCCGCTCGGTCTCCATCAGACGGCGGAGCGCGTCGGCGTGGCGCTGAAGCTCGGGCGTCGGAGCAGGGTCCGGGTCGGGCTCGTCCGGAAGGGCGAGCGCCGGCAGGATCACCCCCGGCTGGCGCAGCAGTCCGTAGCCGACTGCCGAGACGAGAACGGCGAGCGCCAGCGGGACGAGGTAGTCGAGCCACGCCACGAAGGAGCCCCGCACCAGCAGCACGCCGACGTTGACGGCGAGCGCGGCGGCGTAGGCGCCGAAGAGGCCCGTGAGCCAGCGGAGCCCCCGCAGCGCATCGGCCTCGACGCCGGCGGCCTCCCGGCGGTAGCGCGTGGCGTAGGCGGCCACGGTTCGGTGCGCGATCCAGGCGTAGGCGGCCGTCTGGAGCGCATACAGCATCACGAATGAGACGGCCAGTGCGGGGCCGCCGGCCTCGATCGTCGCAGGGTCGGCCGCTGGCGCCGCCCAGAACGCGACGATTAGGGCGATTTGGAGTCCGAAGGGGAGAAGATGGATGAGGTCCTCGGTGGTCCACCCGCTGCGGTCTGGGAAGAGCTCGCGGACGTACCCGTAGAAGAGCGGCCCGACCATCAGCCACAGCGTTCCGAGGACCGCGCGGCCGGCGGCCCACTGGATCTCCGAGAACGCCAGGGCCATGTTGACCAGCAGCGCCGCGATGACCACGGTCAGCGCGCACAGGCTGAGGCGGGCCGCACGCGGCTGGCGCTGGCTGCGCGCGAGGGCGATGCCTAGCCCGAGGCCGTGGAGCGCCGCCAGGACGAGGAGGACGGACGCGAGCGAGAGGACAGGAGCGGTCATGGCCAGACAGGATGCGTCGCCAGCCTATCGCACCGACCGGTTCGCGGCAAGGTCGAACGGCGTCCTCTGCGCCAGCGGTGCGGTGTGCCAGCGGGGTTGCGCCAGCGGGGCTACTCCAGCTCGTGCCGCCGGTCGCGGAGCGCCTTGTTGAGAAGCGCGCGGGCGCGGAAGATGTGGGCCTTGACGGTGCCCAGCGGGAGGTCCAGCTCCGTGGCGATCTCGTCGTAGGTCAGCTCCTGCTGGTGCCGCATCACGATCACGCGGTGGTACTTCGGCGGCAGGTTCTCGATGGCCTCGGCCAGGATCGCGTTGCGCTGACCCGTGACGATGTCGCGGTCGGGCCGGTACGTGGTATCGGGCAGCTCCATCTGGAGCTCGCCGTCGCGCGTCTGGACCGGCTTGTCGATCGACCGCGTCGGCAGCTTCTTCTTCCGGATGTAGTCGATCGTGTGGTTCGTCGTGATCCGGTAGAGCCACGTCGAGAACGCGTAGTCCGGGTTGTAGCTCGTGATGTTGCCGAACGCCTTGACGAACGCCTCCTGCACGAGGTCGTCGACCTGCTGCTGGTCGCGCACCATCTTGCCGACGTGCCGCCGCAGTGGCTCCTGGTACTTGCCCACCAGCCGCTCGTAGGCCCGCTGGTCGCCGCCGAGCGCGTCGGTCACGAGCCCGCGGTCCTCCTCGGACGAGGCAGACGGCGGGGCAGACGACGGCTCGGGCATGGGACGGCGGGAAGCCCCGCAAGCTACCGCTGGCGGCAC
>JBCDLV010000194.1:0-6585 GCA_038744895.1 Bacteroidota bacterium
GGTCTCGTCACCAGCGCCGTCGAGCATCACGCCATCCTGCACACGGCCGAGGCCCTGGCCGCCGACGGCCACCGGGTGGCCATCCTCGACGCGCCCGCTGGCGTGCTGGCGCCAGCGGACGTGGCCTCCGCACTGACGGAGAAGACGGGGCTCGTCAGCGCCATGCTCATCAACAACGAGACCGGTGCGATCACGGATGTCGCGGCGCTCGCAGAGGTCGCCCGCCAGCGGGGCGCGAGGATGCACACGGACGCGGTGCAGGCGCCAGGCATCGTGCCGCTCCACGTGGACGACCTCGACGTCGACCTGCTCTCGCTCTCGGCCCACAAAGTGGGAGGCCCCAAGGGCGTCGGCGCGCTGTTCGTCCGCGCCGGCACGCCGTTCGGAGCGATGCAGACCGGTGGCGCGCAGGAGCGTGCGCGCCGTGGAGGGACGGAGAACGTGGCGGGCATCGTCGGCTTCGCGGAGGCGCTCCAGCTGGCGGAGAACGAACAAGAGGCTCACGCGGCACGGCTGCTCGGCTTGCGCGACGGCCTGCGCCAGCGGTTGGCGTCGTCGTTCGGGGATCGCCTCGTCGTCAACACGCCTGCTGGTGCGGCCCCGCACATCCTGAACGTGTCGCTGCGGCCAGGCCCGGGCGGCCCGCTCGACGGCGAGATGCTGCTGGCGTCGCTCGACCTCGAAGGGGTCGCCGCCTCGGCGGGAAGCGCCTGCACGTCCGGTGCGCTGGAGCCGAGCCACGTGATCCGGGCCATCGGTGTGGACCGAGACACCGCTGGCGCCACGGTCCGGTTCTCCCTCGGGCGTGGCACGACCGAAGCTGATGTCGCGGCGGCGGCTGCCGCCTTGGAGCGGGTCGTGGGCCGCATGGACACGGTCCTGGCCTAGCATGGACGGCGCCAGCCCGCTGGAATCCCCGTTCCAGACCATCGTCCGGTCGCTCCCGGACGTGGTCTCACGCCTGCGCGATGATGGGACGGTGATCGACATGCACGTTCCCGACGCGTTCGCTACCGAGTTTCCGTCCGGTCGCCTCGTCGGCCGACGCCTGCACGAGATCATCCCGGCTCCGCTGGCAGCCAAGTTCGATGCGGCCGTCGCCGAGCTGAGGCGGAGCGGTGAGGTGTCCTCGTACGAGTATGCCGTCGAGGTAGGCGGCAAGCAGAGGCATCGCGAGGTGCGTATGGCAGCAGTCTCGGACACCGAGGTGCTGTCCATCTTGCGGGACGTCACGCCGCTGCGCGACAAGGAAGACCAGTTGGAGGCATCGCGAGCCGAGCTTCGGGCGCTCGCCGCCCACCTCCAGAGCATCCGTGAAGAGGAACGTACGCGGCTGTCGCGCGAGGTCCACGACGTGCTCGGGCAGCAGATCACCGCCATCCGCCTCGCGATTGGATGGTTTGGACGGCACTTCTCGGAGGATGAGGCCGCCACGGAGCGCCTCGCGGACGTGCGGCAGACGATCGACGAGACGCTCCGCCATGTACGCCAGATCGCCTCGGACCTCCGCCCCGGTGTGCTCGACGACTTTGGGCTAGCGAGCGCTGTCGAGTGGCAAGCGAAGCGCTTCGAAACGCGCACGGGCACACCGGCGGCCATCGATGTACACGGGGGTGTTGACCCACCTGGGGAGGTCGCTACCGCGGCGTTCCGCGTGCTCCAGGAGGCCCTCACCAACATCGCGCGTCACGCAGACGCGGACCACGTATCGATCACCCTGGTTCTCGGCGTGGAGAGTGTGCGCCTCGTGGTATCCGATAACGGGCGCGGCTTCGATCCGGCTGGCCTCAAGAGGAGGTCGCTGGGCCTAGTAGGCATGCGCGAGCGTGCGGTGGCTCTCGGTGGCACGCTCGATGTACGTGGGGTGCCTGGTCATGGCACCGTCGTGGAGTGTACGTTGCCGCACGCTCTCCCGTCCGACACATGATTCGCCTCGTGATCGCCGACGATCACGCCTTGATCCGACGCGGCCTGTCCGAACTGGTCGGGGAGACCTCCGACATTCGTCTTGTCGCTGAGGCCGCCAGTGGAGACGAAGTTCTTCGTCTCCTCCGGGAGGAGCGCGTGGATGTGCTTGTGACGGACATGAACATGCCAGGCGCGAGCGGGCTGGACCTGGTCAAGTCACTGCGCGCGGAGCATCCCAGCCTGGCCATCCTCGTGCTGTCGGCACATCCGGAAGATCAGTACGCCGTTCGCGTCGTCCGTGCGGGAGCGTCGGGGTACCTCACCAAGGAGAGCGCGGAGGCAGACCTCCTAGACGCTGTTCGGCGCGTCGCCTCGGGCAAGCGATTCCTAAGCCAGGCCCTCGCCGCCTCGATCCTGGATGCCCTCGATGTCAATTCCCACGAGGAGCCGCACGCCGCGCTCAGCGACCGCGAGTACCAGGTGCTGCGCCTGATCGCCTCGGGGCAGACCGTCGGCGGCATCGCGGACGAGCTGGCGCTCAGCGTCAAGACGGTCTCGACCTACCGCACGCGCATGCTTCAGAAGATGGGCATGTCCAACAACGCCGAGGCCACCCGCTACGCTCTCGAGAACGGGTTGATCGACTGACGCCCCGGCGTGCCTGCTGGCGAGGAGGGTCTGCCCGCTGCCGATGCCTGTTCAGAGAATGACCGCCAGCAAGACTCAGTTGAGCCTCGGGTCGTCGGGGAACGTCGAGAGGAGCGCGTACTCGCCGCCGAGTTGGCGGAGGATCTGACGCCAGAGGGCATCGGTGCCATCCGCGAAGACCAGGTCTGAGGAGCCCGTCAGAACGATCCACGAGTCCTCGTCGACCTCCGCGTCGAGTTGCCCTGGACCCCACCCCGAGTAGCCGACGAGGAAGCGGATGTGCTCGGTGTCGAAGCGGCCGCCCTCGATGCCCTGGCGCAGCGCCTCGAACTCGCCTCCCCAGAACACACCGTCGAGGACCGGCAGCGCACCGTCGAGTTCTCCGTACGGGTGGAGGTAGTGCAGCGTGTCGGGCTGGACAGGGCCTCCGTTCCAGAGCTCGGCGTCGAACGCGAACGCTTCGTCGGTCGCTTGCGACAGCGACACGCCAGCGGGGCGATTGAGGATGAGCCCAAACGACCCCGCGAGCGAGTGCTCGCAGACGAGAACCACGGTCCGTCGGAAGTTGGGGTCCGCCATCGGCGGCTCGGCGACGAGGACGTCGCCAGGGGCGGGCGCGGACATGGTGTGCGGGGGGAGCCGTCCGGTCAACGCCAGCCGCTTCCTCTGGTTCGCGCCGATAGGGCGCGCAGCAGTCCCGCCTCGACAGGCTCGGTTGTGCGCCGACACGAACCGCTGGCGCGAGGCTACAAGCCTCGGTCCCGGAGGTCGCCGATGTGGGACTCGAAGAAGCGAAGCGAGTCGTAGGCCGTCGCGGGCGTAAGTCGAAGGCCGATCTGGCGGGCATGATCCGCGTCGAGCATCCCGAGCCTCTCAGCCCACCCCATGGAAGCCGTCGGGACGATGCCGTCGTTGACACCGGCCAGGTGGTACAGAATCCGATTCGGGACCAGCAGGGGAGGGTACATCGACACGTCCGTGCCTTTGCCGGCGTGTCCGGCATACGATGCGCACCACGCGTCGGGAATCGGCTCGTCCTCTGGGAA
The DNA here is from genome assembly GCA_038744895.1 of Bacteroidota bacterium. Classification (GTDB taxonomy): domain Bacteria; phylum Bacteroidota; class Rhodothermia; order Rhodothermales; family Rubricoccaceae; genus Rubrivirga. The sequence continues at coordinate 3,603 of JBCDLV010000194.1, forward strand.
GTGGGCCCGGACAGATTCTGGGGTTAGCTCGGCGAGGGCTTCTGCGGTGTGAGGCATCGCCCGCTCGTAGGCGGCTCGCCCTACGAAGTCCATGAAGCCGACGGCCCATGTCTGGAGACGGTCGGGCTGATCGAGCACGTAGGACGCCAACTCGGAGCCGCGGTGGGGCGTCGAGATGGTCACGAGGCTGGCGATCCGGTCGGCCCACGCAGGGTCTCGCGCCAGCAGGCGTGCATCGAGTCCTCCCGACGAGAAGCCCACCAGGTTGAGGCGCTCGGCACCGGTTTCCTCCAGGACAACCGTCAGGCGCTCGGTCCAGGAGGCGACCCGGGTCGCGATGGTGTCGTACGGGTTGACGTGAGGCGCGTAGGCCCAGACGCCCAGCCCCCGAAGGTGCATCGCCTCGGCGTGGAGCACGCCGCCTTGCATCAGGTTCGCCAGCGCTCCGAATCCGTGCATCAATACGACGGGGTGGCGCGTCGGGCGCAGCGCAGGCTGGGGCAGGGGCTCCAGCGCGACGGCTCGACGGGCGACGGCTTCGGCGCGACGGGACAGGCGAGACAGCACGGCCAGGAGGGTGGGCAGCGGAACGATACGATCCCTCACGTCGGCATCACCGGCCGTCCCAGGCACCGCTGGCGCTGCCCTCAGCACCTCCCCCGCATGAGGTCGCGGTTGCCGGCCTCTGCGCCCGCTGGCGCGATGCCCGCTGGCGCCCGTACCAGCAGATCTACACGCTGGACACCAGGACCATCGCCGCGCCCGCCAGCAGGGGAACGCGCAGGTTGTCGTTGACGGGAATGGGCAAGGCTTCCAGGATGGCTCCGGAGACGGCGCCGGCCAGGCAGACGCCCAGCCCGAGATCGGCGCCGGGCCACGCATCGACCGCGAGCCCTGTGCCGAGTGCGGCGAGGGCATACGCGAGGCTCCCCTCGACGGACTTCGGCGTCCCCGGCCACCGGGTCCGTCCGTAGCGTCGGCCTACCAGGGCGGCTGCCGCATCTCCGATCATGAGCATGGCGAGGGTGGCCGCGCCGATGTCTGGCGGGAACAGCCAGGCGCACGCGGCGGCGGCGAGGCACATCCAGACCGCCCCGTTGAACACGAGCGGAGCGTCGGGGGCCGGCAATTCCTCCGGCCGCATCATCCACCCGAATGTCCGGTCGACGAGCAACTGGCGGACAGCAGGGACCCGCTGGCGGGCCACGTCGAGGCCCAGAGCGATCACGGCCAGCACCGTGAGGGCGATGCGCACAGGACCTGTTGGCAACGCCAGGATCGCCAGCGGGAGAACCAGGGCGCCGAGGTGGATCGCCTTGCGGATGACCTCGGAGCGGTACGAGATGACGGGAATCGAGTCGCTCATGCGCCGTGCCGGTCGATGTGGTCACGAAACGCTGCAGTGGCCGCCGCGATGTCGTCGGCCGTCGTGACTGCGGTCATGACCGCCACGCCCCAGGCTCCCGCGTCGAGGCACGCAGCTACGCGCGCCGGCGTGATGCCCGCGATGGCGATGACGGGAATCGAGACCGCCTGGGCCGCGCGCTCCAATCCGGCGAGTCCCTTGACAGAGTCGGGGTTCGCCTTCGAGGAGGTGGCGAAGACCGGGCCGAAGCCGATGTAGTCGGCCCCGTCGGCCTCTGCAGACCGGGCCGCCTCGGTGGTGGTAGCCGTCGCGCCGACGATGAAGGGTCGGCCGATCTCGTCCGCAACCCGTCGCGCATCGGACACCGGCAGGTCCAGCGAGCCGAGGTGAACGCCGTCGGCGCCAGCGGCGAGGGCGAGGTCCAGGTGGTCGTCGACGAGGCATGGAACGCCAGCGGACCTGCACGCGGCGACGGTCGGCCGGAGCGTGGCGATCCGGTCACGCGCCGTGCCGGTCTTGTGCCGGTACTGGATCGTGTCGGCGCCAGCAGCAGCGGCGGCACGGGCGATCTCGGCGTGCGTGTGCCGCTGCTGAAAGTGGAAGTCGGTGAGGACGTGGAGCCGCCCGATTCGGTCGCGCGACATGGGCAAACGGAGGGGGCCGTGAAGATCGCGACACGCTGGCCTTTCGGGGTGCCCCTCTGCAACGGAGCCTCTCGTTCGGCGTACCCTCTGGCAGCTCTTGATGCTCATGCCCGACGCCCCGATCCGCACGCTCGTCGTCGATGACGAGACCGACGTCCAGTTCCTCTTCACCCAGAAGTTCCGCCGTGAGGTTCGGCGCGGACAGCTGGAGTTCCACTTCGCCACGAGCGGAGAAGAGGCGCTCGACAAGCTCCGCACCGGAGAGGCCGCCGATGTGGTGGTGGTTCTCTCGGACATCAACATGCCGGGCATGAGCGGCCTCGAACTGCTCTCCCAGATCACCACGGAGTTCCCCGACCTGGAGGTCTACATGGTGACGGCCTACGACGATGGACAGCTGGAGGCGACAGCCCTGAAAGAGGGCGCCAGAGGGTACCTGACCAAGCCCATCGACTTCAGCACCCTCAAGGGCGAGGTCTTCGGGTTGGAGGCGGCGTAGCGGACCGAAGGCCCCGCTGGCGGCTCTGGCCCCGGCCTGGAACGAGATGGGCTTGGGTGAGACAGGAGGCCGAGGCCGAACCGCGTCCGGAGGGTACCCCACCGCGCGTTGCCGAGCAACGGGAGCCGCCTGGACATGACATGTCCTTCATCTGCCGCTGGCGCTCCCAGAGGTCGCCGGGCTCGAAGCCGTCCTAAGACTCGCGTACCGATGTCGTCGCGCGCCAGCAGGGGGCTCTCGCCAGCGGGTCGGGTGACTTCACCGAGTCTCGGCTGCCGAGTCCTTGCGGCCAGGATGCTGTGGCCGTGTATATTCGCCGCCCCGGTCACGCTTCGGCATGTCCGGGCTCTGGTCGAGTAGCTCAGCTGGTAGAGCAACGGACTGAAAATCCGTGTGTCGGCGGTTCAAGTCCGCCCTCGACCACCCCGCCGGGTCGCAGCCGTTCGCGGTTGAAGATCCAGCGGAGCGCGCCCA
>JBCDLV010000195.1:0-6544 GCA_038744895.1 Bacteroidota bacterium
CGCCAGCAGGATCCCTGAGGCGCGCTGGACCTCTCCTCGCCACGCTATCGATGCGGGCGTCGTGCTCCGGGGTTGCAGACATAGCCAGGTAGCCTAGTGACACGTGCGGGTCAGGCGCAACTCGTTTGCGCCCCAACCGATTTGCATGGAGCCAAACCTGAATGGTTTTTCAGCAGCGCTGCAATACGAGTCACATGTTACCAAATCAAATCTGACTTTAGCGATCTGCGAACTGCACCAACGCTTGCTGGCTAGGATTCCATTCAAAACCGGCGCTTCTCGGTGGGTGCGGTGCAAAGGAATCCGACTTACAATCGTCGCACTCACGTATCACTCCAGACATCCTCGCCTCGAAATCTGCCGAGGCGTCATGCGCTGCCTCGGCAATACTTGCCAACTCAGACCTATCTAGGCGGTCGGAGGTCACGCTTAGCAGGAAGGCAACTGGCTCAGGGTTCGGGTAATTTGACAAACCCAACACCCTAGCATACTTAGCGGCGATTTCGAGTTCACCATCGTCCAGGGGCGCGAAGAGGAGATCAGTCGAGTAGTAGATGTGCTGGATTGCTGCCTGATCGAGCAGATACTCGGGTATTCCACGAGCTGATTCGGGGGGGTTGACCTTGAATGCTATCAGCGCATCATCTGCTTCTGACAGTGACGTCGATGGATGTATTGAGTTGAGTAGATCAAGTACGGCTACAGGGAGCCTCTCCCTAACCTCAGATGCCCTAGAGGTAGAGTACAATTCGGAGTCGCTAACAGACCCTGTGGGGTCGATAAGCTTCTCTTCTCCATCAGGGGTACCGTAGTAAGCCCTAACCATACCTTCTGGAAAGGCGGGTATGGGATCATCCTGCATGTCAGCAGGATTACCAATGCATCCAGCAACAAGCGTGCACACAATCAATGCAGGGGACAGTTTCATAATCGCTCTCATGTCAAAATTGGGGGTTGACTTACGCAAACCTAGTTGCAACCACCGGGACAGCCAGCATGGATTGAGCTCGGGTAGTAGTTAACCCAGTAATAGCCCTCGCCGTGCCCGTTGGGACACAGCGCTTGGACCAAAGCAACCGGCCCACCATTACAAGTGGTCCAGGTGTCACAGGAGGCTGCGTTGGATCCACGCCAATGGCACTGAGGTATGGCAGCTTCGGCCTCGGGAGGAATGAATATTAAAATGACGAGATAAGAGCAAGGGTCACTAGGGCGAAGGCGAGCGCGGGGCGCGAACACTGCATATCAGCACGGTGCGGAATGAAGAACATGCATACGACATACTTCTGCGTCTTGTCAAATTTTTTTCCCTTTCAGTTTCCCGGACCACCAATCAGCAAATCGGATTAGCTCAGCATTCCAGCAGCCCGCCGCAGCCGCACGATCGTCTCCACCCGTCCGATCACGACTAGCGTCTCGAACATTCCCGCCCCCGCTGGCGTGCCCGTCGCCGCCAGCCTGACCGGGTGGATGATCCGCCCGAACCCGACGCCCTCGTCCTCCGCCAGCTGGCGCATGGCGGCCTCGGTGCTCTCCTCCGTAAACGCGTCGTCGGCCTCCAGGCGGTCGGCGTAGGCCGCGACCAAGTGCGCGCTGTCGTCTTTCCAGCGCTTCTTGAGGCCGGTCTCGTCGTACGTCTCGGGCGCCTGGAACAGGTACGCCGCCTCCGCCAGGTCCGACGCCTTCGTCAGGCGCTCGCGCAGGAGGCCCGCCGCCTCCGCCAGCCGGTCATCGTCCACGGGTCCTACGGCGGCCTCGACGGCCGGCCGCGCGCGCCGCGCGATCTCGGCGTCCGCCAGCTGGCGCAGGTGCTGGCCGTTGAACCACGCCAGCTTATCGAGCGAGAACTGGACGCCGCTCTTGCCGATGCGCGCTACGTCGAACGCCTCCGCCAACTCGGCGAGCGAGAACAGCTCGCGATCGTCGCCGGGATTCCACCCGAGGAGAGCTAGGAAGTTGACCACGGCCTCGGGCTCGTAGCCGGCCTCGCGGTACTGCGACACCGACACCGGGATGCCGAGGCGGTCGGCGGAGCGCTTGGACAGCTTGCCGCCGGTGGGGCTCATAATGAGCGGCAGGTGCGCCAGCCGGGGCGGCGTCCACCCGAGCGCGCGGTACATCAGCAGGTGCTTGGGCACGGACGAGAGCCATTCCTCGCCGCGGATCACGTCCGTGATGCCCATCTCGTGGTCGTCCACGACGTTCGCCAGGTGGTACGTCGGCATACCGTCGCTCTTGACGAGCACCTGGTCGTCCACGTCGTCGGTCTGGAACGAGACCTCACCGCGCACGCGGTCCTCGAACGTCAGCGTCTCGCCGGGGTCCACCTTCAGCCGCACCACGTGGGGATCGCCAGCGGAGATGCGGGCCTGGACCTCCTCAGCGGAGAGCGTGAGTGAGTTCGCCAGCTCGCCGCGTGTGGAGGCATCGACGCGGGGCGTCGGGTTGGCGTCGCTGCGGTGCCGCTGGCGCATGGCCTCGATCTCGTCCGGCGTGTCGAAGGCGAGGTAGGCGTAGCCGCCGTCGAGGAGGCGCTGAGCGGCCTCGGCGTAGCGGTCGGACCGCTCCGACTGGCGGTAGGGGCCGGCGTCGCCGCCCTGGGTGGGTCCCTCGTCCACGGTGAGCCCGGCCCACGCCAGCCCGTCGAGGATGTCCTGCTCGGCCTCAGGCACGAAGCGGCTCCGGTCGGTGTCTTCGATCCGCAGGATGAACGTGCCGCCCGTTTGGCGCGCCAGCAGGTGGTTGTAGAGCGCCGTGCGGAGGCCGCCGATGTGGAGGAGGCCGGTCGGCGAGGGCGCGAAGCGGACGCGGACGGGGGCGTCGGACATGGGTCGAGAGCGGTCGGAAGCGATCTGAACCTATTGCCCATCGTCGCGGCTCCGCCTTGGCGAGGCCTTCGATTCGGCGCGCCCGCTGGCGGAGGCGCGGCGCCAGCGGGCACGGCGGACCGGGGACGGGAGACGGGGGACGATGCACACGCCAGGGACCTGATGCGCTGTTACTGACACCCCGTCCTATGAGACGACCGCACGCCCTACTACATCGACGTCCTGAGCAGAGGTCGCAGGCGAAGGGTCCCGGTGCTGCAGACTCGAACACGACGTTCGCAGGGGTGCGTCGAGATCCCTCGACAGGCTCGGGATGACTAACGACGAGACGTGATCTAATGGGTAACGCGATTAAGCAGGGCAACGGCCTGCAGTCGCAACCCGAAGCGAGTGACGTGGGGCATCTCTGCGTTGTTTTAAGGCTCCCCGCTCTGTCATCCTGAGCGAAGTCGAAGGATCTCAGCGGACAGGCTTAAGCCTCCGTGGCCGCTGGCGCAGGGCAGTACGGCTGGCGCCGAGATCTCTCGACAGACTGGCTGCGACGACCTGGCGGTTCGGGATGACCAAATGGGAACGTGCCGGGCACAGATCACGGGCCTGTGCGGGTGACTCGCAGCAAAGCCGGTTGGACGCCAGCGGTCTGTAGTCAGGGACCGGACCGGCCTCTCCCCTACTCGCCCGCTGGCGCTTGGGCCTCGGGCGTGCCCTCCGTGCGGGGCGCCTCGACGGTCACACCCGGGTCGATGAGGTAGAGCGACCCGTCCTCCAATACCGCCTCGATCACGCGGGACGGGGCCTCCTCCGTCACTGCGCGGGGCGCGAACGCGGTCCCGATCCCAACGGCCAGCGCTGCCACCGCCAGCATGGCACCCACCGACACGCGGCGCCGGAGCGCGCCCGCCAGCGGGGCCCGGTCGGCGCGGCGGTCTGGGCGCGGCGCCTGGCGGCGCACCCGGTCGAGGCGGGCGAACAAGGCCGCATCGGCGGAGGCGGGCACCGCCAGCTGCTCCTGGCGTGCCGCCAGCCGGAACGCGAAGAGCGCGTCGAACTGGGCGCGGCAATCCGCGCAGGTGGCCAGGTGGCCAAACAGGTCCGGCTGGCGCGACGGGTCGAGCTCGCCGTCGACGTACTCGTTGAGGAGGATCTCAGCCTCGAAGTCGGTGCAAGTCGTCATGACGCCAGGGTGGGGACGGTGGCCGCTACGGTGGTAGTCGGCCCGGGGTGCAGCCACGGGCGCAGGATGGCCGCGATCTTGCGGCGGGCCTTGAACAGGCGGCTCTTGACCGACGAGACGGTGGTCTTGGTGACGGCCGCGATCTCGTCGTAGCTGAGGTTCTGGTACTCCCGAAGCACGACCACCTCGCGGTACGACGGCGACAGCTCCGCGAGCGCACGGCTCACCAGATCGGCTTGCTCGCTCTTGAGGAGGTTGCCGAACGGCGTCTCGCCACGTCCAGGAGGCTCCGGCGCCCCCTCGACGAAGGGGACCTCGCGGCCCCGCTTGCGCAGCGCGTTGAGGCACTGGTTCCGCGCGATGGTGAACAGCCACGCCTTGAACGACGTCGAGTTCAGCAGCCGGTCGCGATGCTCGTAGGCCCGCGCGAACGTCTCCTGGAGGAGGTCTTCCGCTTGCGTCCGGTCCAGCAGCATCTTGGCGCAGTAGGCGTAGACGGCACCCTTGTACCGGTCGTACAGCGCGATGAACGCGAACTCGTCGCCTCGTCGGAAGGCCTCGATCAAGGCGGGGTCGTCGTGCGGCATGCTGGATTGGGGAGGTCTTGTGGAGACACAGGTCTCACCAAAGGGTTGCTCTACGATCGCATTTTTCTCCCGCGGGCGACGGCGCCCCGCTGGCGACCGGTTCCCGCTGGCGTCTGTACCGACGCCTCGTGGTCTCGTGCGGGCGGGCGACCCGCGCGTACGGGTCGGCCGCAGGGGCGGCTCACATAGGGGCGACTCGCCGAGTCGCCCCTACCGATGATGTGCACGACGATGCCAGCGGGCGCCATCGTCGCACCGGGCATTTCGACAGCGCTTGGCCGGCGCATCCGGAATGCCCGGGTAGCTTCCCCGCCGACTATCTCCGCCGTGACTCCCACCGCACGCCCCTGATGCTCACGCTTCGATCCTTCCTTCCGTCGGCGGCCCTCGCGGCCGTCCTCGTCGCCAGCGGGTGCAGCGGCCCGCGTGTGGCCCCCGTCGCATTCGGCGCAGACGGGACGCCCATCGTGGCCACCTGGTTCGCCGACACGCTCACGCTGGCGGAGTTCGACGAGGCCTACACGGCTGCCGACGGCGCCATCGTCGACACGACCACGTCGCCGCTGGACCGGCGCCTCGACTTCCTCGACCGCTACGTCGACTTCAAGCTTAAGGTGCTATCAGCGCGCGACGCGGGGTACGACCGGGACTCCTCGTACCAGGTCGAGGTCGAGGCCTACCGCGACCAGCTGGCGGGGCCCTACTTCTTGGATCGCCGCGTCATCGACGGCATCGTGCGCGACATGTACGAGAAGCAGGCCGAGGAACTGCGCGTCTCTCACATCCTCTTCTTTCTGTCGCCAGCCGCGTCGCCAGCCGACTCCGCCGCCACCTACGACCGCGCCCTCTCGCTGCGGGACTCGATCGCCAGCGGGATCGTATCCTTCGAAGAGGCCGCGGCGCGCTTTTCCGACGACCCCTCCGCGCAGCGCAACAACGGCGACCTGAACTACCTCACCGGTGGCCGCACGGTCCTCGACTTCGAGAACGCAGCCTACGAGACGCCCGTGGGCGAGCTGTCCGGGCCCGTCCGCACGCAGTTCGGCGTCCACCTGGTCAAGGTGACCGACCGCAGACCGCGCCGGTCAGAGATCCAGGCGCGGCACATCCTGATCCGCGCCCAGTCCGATGCTGAGGTCGACTCCGCCACGGCGGTGATCGACTCGCTTCGTGCTCGCGTCCTCGCCGGAGACGACTTCGCCGAGCTGGCGCGGGAGTTCTCCGACGACACCGGGTCCGGCGCCCGCGGCGGGGACCTCGGCACGTTCGGACGCGGACGCATGGTGCCCCCCTTCGAGCAGGCCGCCTTCGAGCTCGACGAGGTCGACGACCTGTCCGGGCCGGTCGTCTCCCGCTTCGGCGTCCACCTGATCCAGCTCACCGGCGTCTCGGAGCGTCCGTCCTACGAGGAATCGTACACGGAGCTCCGCCAGCTGGCGGAGCGGCTGCCGCGCACGGCGCTGCGCCGGCAGGAGCTCGGCCGCGAGTTCATCGACGCGGTCGGCGGCACCTACGACGCGCCGCTCGTCCGCGAGGCGGTGATGCAGTACGGGGAGGACGCCGCCCGCGACAGCGTCCTGGCCCTCGGCTTCGGGGACTACGCCGAGCGCACCTTCGCCACCGTCGGCGACTCCACGTACGCCTTCGACGACGTGATCCCCACCCTCCGGCGCACCCGCTACGGCCCTCACCCCGCTGGCGAAATGATCGAGGCTACGCGTGGCTTCGTCGAGGAGCAGGCCGTGCAGCAGGCACTCGCGCGCCTGGAAGAGCGCGACCCCGAATTCGCCCGCGTCTTCCAGAGCTACGCCGAGGGCGTTCGTCTCTTCCGGGTCGCCGAGGACAGCGTCTGGACGCCTGCCAAGGAGGACGAGGCGGGCCTGCGTGCCTATTTCGAGGCCCGGCCCGGTCAGTTCCGCTTCCCCGAGAGGCGGCGCGTGCTGGCCTTCCGGAGC
>JBCDLV010000196.1:0-6406 GCA_038744895.1 Bacteroidota bacterium
ACGGGTGGGCCGACGCACCGACCGGTGAGACCGCCGGTGTGTTTGGCATCAACTCGTCCACGGAGGGGCGCGGTCTTCTCGGCCTCGCGACGGCGCCGACTGGCGCGACGCGCGGCGTACTCGGTGAGAGCCGCTCTCCAGGCGGTGTTGGCGTCGAGGGGAGAAATGAAGCGACGACCGGGTTTGCATACGGTGGTCTGTTTGGGACCGCCTCGACGAATGGCCTGGCCGTGTCCGGCTTTGCCTCTGCGTCGAGCGGGGGGACGCGCGGCGTGTTCGGCCAGAGTCGTTCTCCAGGCGGTGTTGGCGTCGAGGGGAGAAATGAAGCGACGACCGGGTCGGCATACGGTGGTCTGTTTGGGACCGCCTCAACGGAGGGCCGCGGTCTTCTCGGCCTCGCGACGGCGCCGACTGGGGCGACGCGCGGCGTATCGGGCCGGAGCGCATCAGATCAGGGTACTGGCGTCTACGGTGAGGTAACATCAACGACAGGGCGTACCTATGGGGTACAAGGCATCACTGAGTCCTTCAAAGGAGTTGGTGTGTATGGGGAGGTAAAAGCTGAGACGTCGTTTGCTGATTTTGCGTATGGTATTATGGGTGTGACTAACAGTAGTGGAGAGAGTTATGGCATGACTAGTGGTGTATACGGTTTTCACAATGCTGAGATTGACGAGGGTTCGGGTGTATATGGATCTAGTCTATCTGATAGGGGTATAGGTGTATATGGACACTCAAGGAACTTCTTGGGTAATAATTATGGAGTGTATGGAATTTCTAACTCTAAATCGGGTTATGGTCTGTATGGTATAGGTGGGACGGGTATATATGCGAGGGCTTTGCCTCGTGGTCGAGGTGATGGGCCTGGGTACTCTGGTGAATTCGAAGGCGATAGTGGAATACTAATACGGTCAAGTAGGAGTAGTATAATTACCGGAATTGATGTATTTAGTAGTAATACAGTATTCAGGGTAAATGGTTTGGGGGATGTGTTCGCCCTGGGCGATATTGAGTCAGAGGATAATGTTAGGGCAGAGAACAATGTTATCGCCGGGGGCGAGTTCGTCGGTGGCGGCGCCGACCTGGCGGAGTACTTCCCGCTGGCGCAGGCCGTCGAGGCTCCCGCCCCCGCCCAGGTCGTCGGCCTGAGCGCCGGGGAGGTCTCGCTCGACACCGACGGCGCCGACCAGGTGGCCGTCATCTCGTCCGACCCGGCGTTCGTGGGCAACCCCGACGCCGAGGAGGGCGGCGCGCTGGTGGCGCTGGTGGGCCAGGCGGAGGTCATGCTGGCGACAGGCACCGACGCTCGTCCCGGCGACCTGCTGATCGCCAGCGGGGCCTCCGACGGCACCGCGCGGGCCGTGGCTCCGGAGCAGTACGTCCCGTCGGACGGCCCGGTGCTGGGCCGCGTGCTGACGGTGGAGGGCGACCGGGCGGTGGCGCTGGTGGGCGTCGACGAGGCGGCGTCGCTGCGCATGGTCGTCCAGCGCCAGGCCGAGGACATCGACGCCCTCCGGGCCGACCGCGACCGCCAGCGGGGCGAGATCGCCAGCCTCCGCGACCGCCTCGACCGGCTGGAGTCCTTGCTCCTCTCCGCCGGCGCCACGGACGCGGGCTCGCAGGAGGCGTCGCCCTCCGCTGGCGCCGAGCGATGACAGACGTCGCCCTCAGTTCCCGAATGATCGGTCCATGCCCTCTCTCGGGCCTGCTCACCCTGACACCATGACCCGTCGCCTTCTCCTGCTCGCCGCTGCGCTCGGCCTCGCGGCTCCCGCCGAGGCGCAGTTCCAGGTCCTGCGGCCGTCCTTCGTGGCGGGCGTGACGGATGCCTCCGGTGGCGCCTTCTCCGTCCGCGCATCGCTCGGCGAGCCTGTGATCGGCGCCGTCTCGGGCGGCGCGTTCTCCGTCTGCCAAGGCTCGACGTGCGTCCCCGCCGACACGCCAGCGGGCGTGCAGCTGGCGCTGACGGTCCTGCTCGCGGGCGCCTACGAGGCCGGCACGATGCGGACGGCGCTACGGGCCGAGGGAGACCTCCCCACGTCCCAGCCCTACGCGGCATCGGCCTTCGACGGGACGCCGCTGGACTACGACGGCCTGGAGGTCAGCGCCTCGCTGCCCGCGACGGCGGTCGACTGGGTGTTGGTCGAGCTTCGGTCGTCGCCCGCCGCCGCCGACCGCGTGGCGACGGTCGCCGCGCTCCTCCTCGCCGACGGCTCGGTGGTGCCCGCCAGCGGGTCGGGCGCGCTGGCGCTGGACGGGCTGGCGCCGGGCACCTACCACGTGGTGGTGCGCCACCGCAACCACCTGCCCGCCATGACGGCCACCGGGCTGGCGCTCGGGTCTGGCACGACGAGCTACGACTTCACGACGGGGCAAGCGCGCGGCTACTCGCAAGGCGGCGACGCGCTCGTGGGTCTGGGCGCCAGCGGCGCGGCCCCGTTCGCGCTCTGGGCGGGCGACGGCACCATGGACGGCTTCATCGACACCGCCGACCGCAACACCGTCTGGCGGGTGGCCAACGGCGGCCTCGGCTACGACATGGCCGACTTCAACCTGGACGGCTTCATCGACGTGGCCGACCGCAACAACCACTGGCGCCTCAACAACGGTCGGGCCGTCTCGCAGGTGCCGGAGGGTGGGGGCGGCGCCATGGTCCTGGTGTCCGCTCCGGACTCCACCACATCGGTCCGTGCGCCCCACGCCGTCGAGACCGCTGAGCCTGCGTCGCAGCAGCGCCAGCGGGCCGCGCGTCGTGTGATCCGGATCTCCAACGACTGACGACATGAGACCTCTCCTCCTTCTGGCGGCCCTGGTGTCGTCCTCCGTCGCTGCGCAGCCGGTCATCAGCGGCGTGCTCGAAGAAACCTCGTCCGGCCCGTACACCGCTGGCGATACCTACGAGGTGACGCTGACGCTGCGCTCAAGCGAGGCGGACCGCGACCTCCGCGACGCCAGCATCTTCATCGACTACAACGCGGCTGCGCTCTCCTTCTCGGCGAGCCCGGTGGCCGGCGGGGCCGGGGACTATGAGTACCTGAGGTACTTCAGCGAGAACTTCCTGGACCCCCGGCCATCGCTCAACGGCGAGAGTGCCATCTACTCGAGCAATGTCGCGCGACCGCAGGGAGGGCCACCGGTGGGTACGGTGTCGATCAACATCGACCTGTCGGGGAGTACGGATGGGGAGGGCGCAGGAGAACGATTGCCCACGGAGGCGACGCGAGTCGTCACGCTCCGGTTTGCAGTCGAGGACCCCGGCGTCGATCCCGGATTCTCGTACCGCCGCGTCGTCGCGAGCTACACGGTCCCTGACGGACCGGACGCGGACCCTGATCCCGATCCAGCGCCCTACACCATCGGCGCGTTCACCGTCGACACGGGCAGTGGGACGGACCCTGGCGTCGACATCGTCCTGGACAGCGGCATCGGCTGGTACTTCCTCTCGGCGCCGGTCGAGGGCGCGACGGTCGGCTCGTTCTTCGCGCCGCTCTGGACCCAGGGCTTCACGGGCTCCGACGCGCCCTCCGGCCCGGCCACGGTGTTCGACTACGATGAGACCGTCCAGGGCGTCACCGACGATGGGTTCGTTTCCGCTGGCGCGGCCTCCGACCCCGTGCCGCCCGGGCGCGGCCGGTTCGTCTACGTCTTCGCCGACGACGACTTCGACGGCACCCCCGACCCCTTCCCGAAGACGCTCACGCTCACGGGCGTCGAGCCCACGCTCCCGTTCACGTTCCAGAACCTCACGTTCACCTCGACGGGCAGCGCGGCCAGCGATGGCTGGACGATGCTCGGCAACCCCGTCCAGGACGTGCTCGACTGGGACCTCGACCCCGCCAGCGGAGGCGATCCGCAGTGGACGCGAACCGACCTCAGCGACATCGTCTACGTCTACGACACGGCGACGGCCGAGTACCTGGAGTGGGATGCCTCGACCAACCTCGGCCGCCTCACGGGCGGAGAGATCCCGCCGGGGCGCGGATTCTGGGTCCAGACGACCGCTGCCAACCCCGTGCTGACCGCTCCGGACGACGCCCGCGTCAGCGGGCGCCAGCGGGGAGATGGAGACGCGACTACCGAGGCGACCGCCGGCGCGTCCGAGCCGAACGTCATCGAGCTTCGGTTCTCGGGGTCGACGGTGCTCGGAGCGCGCGGCTCCACGGTCTTCCTGGCGTTCGGCGTCGAGGACGCGGCGTTCGGCGCAGACCCCGACGACGCGTACGCCCTGTCTCCGCTGGCGGAGGCCTACGTGCTGGCCGGCTCGCGCCGCGACGACGGCGAGCTGGTGTCCATCAACGCGCTGCCGTCCATCGAGGACGTGGAGGCACTGGCGGGCTACGAGGGCGTGATCGAGATGTCGGTGGCGCTCGACGCCAGCGGGATCGTCGGCCCGCTGGAGGCCCGGTGGCCGCAGGCGCTCGACGGCGTCGAGGGTTGGACGCTCGCCCTCGTGGACCGCTGGACCGGTGCCGAAGTAGACCTGCGTGGCCAGGAGGCCTACACGTTCGATCCTGCGTCGGGTGCAGACGCCCAAGGTCGCACAGCAGACGCGGGCCCACGTCTGGCCGATGCAGACAAGGGGATGGCAGATGCCGACGGACGGCCCCGTCCGCTGCGCATGTCGGAGACCGAGGCGGCGACGCCAGCGGTCGCGATCGGCCTGTTCCACGCCCTCAGCCCCGACAAGAGCGGCCGGTCCGATGGCGACCGGTTCGCGCTCCGCATCGCCCGCGTCTCGTCGGTGGATCAGGGCGAGGATCCGTCAGCCCTGACCGTCTCGCCGCCGATCCCGAACCCGGCGGTCGGCCGCGCCCGGCTGGCGGTCGCGCTGGCCGTGCCAGCGGAGGTCGAGGTCGCGGTGTTCGACATGCTGGGGCGCCGCGTCGTGAGTGTGCCGCCGGCCTCGATGGCCACCGGGCGGCACGACCTGGACTTGGACGCGTCGGGCCTCTCCGCGGGCGTCTACGTCGTGCAAACCGCGGTGCGCGCAGGCAGCGGCGAGGCGCGCGTCGTCTCCCACAAGCTCACGGTGGCCCGATGATGCGCCTCCGCATTGTGACCCTGGCAGCACTCGTCGCCCTGCCGATGGCCGGGGCCGCCCAGTCCGTCCCGGGCTGGGCCGAGCCGGTGGCCCCGCCTCCGGCCCCGACGCCCGCGACGTCGATGGAGGGGCCGCCTCCGAGGCCGGGAGGCACGCCCACGCAGGTGCCCATCGACGGAGGGCTCGGCCTGCTGGCGCTCGCCGGCGGCGCCTACGCCGCTCATCGCCTCCGCAGGCGCCCTGCGTGACGGCCTCCCCGCCGACGGGGAGGCGCGCGACCGGCCGCCGCGCGACCTTTTGAGCACGCCGCCGCCGCCATGCCCATCTCCATCGCCGTCGTCGAGGACCACCCCAACCTGCGGGAGCGCCTCGTCCAGCAGCTCGCCTTCTTCGAGGGCGTCCAGCTGGCGTTCGCCTCCGAGAGCGGCGACGCCTTCCTGGCCGACCTCGCTGTGCGCCAGCGGTCCGGCGCGTCGCTGCCCACAGTGGTCCTGATGGACATCGAGATGCCCGGCCGCGACGGCATCGAGACCACCCGCCAGCTGGCGCAGACGCACCCCGAGATCGAGGTGCTCATGCTGACGGTCTTCGAGGACGAGGACAAGATCTTCTCGGCCATCCAGGCGGGCGCCAGCGGGTACCTCCTCAAAGATGCCGGGACCGCAGCCGTGGTCGCTGCCGTCGAGGACGTGGCTGCCGGTGGCGCGCCGACCTCGCCGCTGGTCGCGCGCAAGCTGCTCGGCTACGTGCGTCGCCAGCAGACTCAGGCGGTGCCTGCTGGCGAGGCGTTCCGCCTGACGCCGCGCGAGAGGGACGTGCTGGCGCACCTCGTGGACGACGTTCCCGAGGCGGAGATTGCCGAGCGCCTGGGTGTCAGCCCGCACACGGTCCGGACGCACGTCAAGAACCTGTACGCCAAGCTCCAGGTGCACAGCCGCGCCCAGGTGGTCCGCGTGGCGTACGAGAAGGGGCTGGTGTAGGCTCTGCCGGGGAGGCCAGCGGCGCCAGCCGCCTCGGCGTGCTCCGAGGGGACTGCGCAGCGGCCCAGGCCACCGGGAGGCGCCGTGTGTGAGGACGGGGTGCAGCGCTCCAGGACGTGAATCTTGACGGCGTAGGGTAGGGTAGGGGAGAGCCCCATTCCGCTTGTCATGTACGACGTCCGCACCTACACGTCTCACCGGCCGCTTGCTCTCTTGCGGACGTTCATGCGTGACATCATGCAGGGCGTCGCCGACCTGGACGCCGTCGGAGGCGACCTCGTCGTGGCCGGTCCCTCGTGGACGCCTCAGGTGATGTTCGTGCGCCACCCCGACTTGCTACGCGAGGTGCTCGTCGATCGCAACGCCGACCTGGTCAAGGCGCGCG
>JBCDLV010000197.1:0-6392 GCA_038744895.1 Bacteroidota bacterium
CCGCTCCACGACTTGCAACCGCCACGCTCCCAACCCTCCCGCTGGCGCTGAGCCTGTTGCAGTGCGATCGCCTGAATTGTCCAGCCAAGGCAAACGAACTGGGGTCTTGGCAGCACGATCGAGCGTTGGCGGGCACGTCTCTCGATCTCCACACCGATGACTGGCCGTCTCGTCCAAATCTGGACTGCCGCTTCCGCTGGCGCAGAGATGCGCCGCCAGCGGGTGGCCGACGTGGTCGCCGGCCGGGGGATCGTCGGGGATCGCTACGCGAACGGCGTGGGCTCCTTCAGCCGATGGCCGCAGCGAGGCCGCGAGGTCTCGCTCATCGCTGCCGAAGCGCTGGCCGAGGCGGCCGCGGAGTTCGGCGTCTCCGTCCGCGAGGGACAGCACCGTCGCAACCTCGTCGTGGAAGGGGTTCCGCTGGCAGACCTTCGGGGCGTGCCGTTTCGGATCGGCGATGTCGTCTTCGAAGGGGTGCGCCTGTGCGCGCCGTGCAGGTATCTCGTGCGTGTGACGGGCCAGGAGGAGATCTTCGACGCCCTGGTGCGACGCGGCGGCCTGCGCGCGACGGTCGTGTCCGCTGGCGTCCTCCGTGTCGGTGACGCTGTGACGTGGAACCCGGACGATGTGACGCGCCGTCGTCACCTCCCTGGTTAACCTGCCTCCATGCCTGGAATCCCCGACGGTACGATTGACGAGGTGCGCGCTGCATCCGACCTGGTGGACGTGGTGTCCGACCGCGTTCGCCTCAAAAAGCAGGGGCAGCGCTACATGGGCCTGTGCCCGTTCCACAACGAGAAGTCGCCCTCGTTCTCCGTCGACCCGGGGCAGAACTTGTACTACTGCTTCGGATGCCGCCGTGGGGGTGACGTCTTCAAGTTCGTCCAGGAGATCGAGGGTGTCGGCTTCCTCGACTCGGTTCGCCTGCTTGCGGACCGCGCGGGCATCGAAGTGGAGGAGACGTCCAGCCCCGAGGGCGACCGAAAGGCCACGCTCCACGCGGCGCTTCGCTTCGCGGCGGGCTACTACTTCCGGCAGCTCTCGCAGCCCGAAGGCGAGCGAGGGCTCGACTACATCAAGGCGCGCGGGTTTTCGCCGGACGCGGTCCGCGAGTTCGGGATCGGCGTGGCGCCAGCGGGCTGGGACGGGCTCGTCACGGCAGCGACGGAGGCGGGCTACAAGCCGGATGTCCTGGAGGCAGTCGGACTCGCCAAGGAGCGGAGCGGTGGCGGCCACTACGACGCATTCCGGGACCGGCTCATGTTCCCGATCCTCTCGCCCATCGGCAAGGTGCTCGGCTTCGGAGGCCGCATCCTGCCGGACACGCAGACCGGCAGCGAGGACTACACGCCAGCCAAGTACGTCAACTCGCCGGAGACAGAGGTCTACCAGAAGAGCCGCGTCCTCTACGGGATGAAGCACTCCAAGCGCGCCATCCGGACGGAGCGCGAGGCCATCGTCGTGGAGGGATACGCCGATGTGATCGCTCTCTGGGATGCCGGTGTGCGCAACGTCGTAGCCGCCAGCGGAACGGCGCTTACCTCGAAGCAGGTCGACGCTCTGAAGCGGCTCGATGTGCAGCGCCTGGTTCTCCTGTTCGATGCGGACGAGGCTGGCCAGAATGCGGCTCAGAAGGGGGTCGACGTGGCGCTGTCGGTCGGGCTGGCGCCCTACGCGGTTAGCCTTCCTGACGGCGCGGACCCGGACTCGTTCGTCCGCCAGTTCGGAGCGGACGCGTTCCGCCGGACCCTGGTCGAAGAGCGCCTGGACTTCGTGGCTTTTCTGGTCCGCCGTGCCCGTGATGCAGGACGGCTGGCCACGCCAGAAGGGAAAGCCGCGGTGGTGCGTCAGGTCCTGGCGACCATCAAGCGTCTCGGCGATCCCATCCAGGCGGGGGAGTATCTCCGCCGTGCCGCTGCAGATCTCGACGTGTACGAGACCGACCTGCGGCGTCAGTACGATGGGCAGAGCGCTCCCCGGTCACCTCGCCGTTTGGAGCCTCCGCCTGAGGTCGACGATGCGGTACCCATACCGCCTGCTCCCGATCTTCGCCCCGAAGAGGAGTCATTGATCCGCTTGATGCTCCAGCACGGCACGCCGATGGTCGAGCATGTCCTCACCCGGATGGGGCTGGACGAGTTCACGCCTGGTGCGCCTCAGGATGTGGTGCAGGCACTCATCAGCCAGTTCGAAGCCGGAGGGGTGAGTGCCGACCCATTCGTCCGGGGAGAGCATGGGGAGGCTGCGCGTGTCCTTGTCGCCGAAGCACTGACCGAGCGGTACGCCCTCAGTGCAGACAACTGGAAGGCCAAGGTCGGCGTGGCCGTCAAGGAGCGCGACGACGAGCCGTACCAGGCGGCCACGTCGTCGATGCGTTTGCTGAAGCTCGACCGCGTTCAGGAAGCGATCACGGCAGCCATGGCCGAGATGCAAAGCCGAGAGCGCGTCGGTGGTGACATTTCAGACCTTCAGGCCAACGTCAATGAGCTCAACGTGCTCCGCCGCAAAATCGACCGCGGCGAGTTCATGGAGTGGTAACGCCTAGCCCTTGAGTCGAGCCCCGGGGCAACCACGGCACGCTGGCAACCAGGGCCCAGACGTCTCTCTCGATGTAGGGAGTGTCCTCGCTAGGTACCGAGGATCTGGTTCGACTCGGCCTTGACGAGCGCAGCGAAGCGAGAAGCTAGTTCCGCGTCATACGCCGGGTCCGTCCCGCCGGCCACGCGTGGCGTCCAATACCCTTCGCACTCCAGCCAGGCTTGGTGTGCGTACCCGTGCTCGGCCAACACGAGTTGGTAGTCGATCTTCTGTCCGTCAGCCCCCTTGCGGTAGGCCATCTGGGCATGGATGCGGGCGTACACCTCCAGGGAGCATGGTTCGCCGCCACCGCGAAGTCTCTCTTGAGCAGCCTGGTACAGCGGCATGAACGCAAGCGCCGTTTTGCCCATGTCGGTTGGGTCTTGCATCAGCGCCGTGTAGTGATTCTTGGCCGCGTCCCAATCGGCGGCTCCGACACCGTGTTCGGATGCGATGGCGTGCTCCTGGACGATGTCGCCGCCTGTGTCGCCCATTCTGGCGCAGAGATCGGCGTACTGTTCGAGGGAAATCATAGGGGTCGTAGCTGCGGGTTCGATGCCCGTGGAAGTGGAGAGAAACCGTCCGGGGGCGCCTTAATGGTAGGGAATCCAACGGTATCCGCTTCGGTCAGGACGCCAGCAATCTCCGCCATCGGCGGGAGCGCGAAGCCGACTCGCCCGTTCTACCTTGCCGCCCCCCAAGCCCGCCATGGCCGACGATCCCTCCGCCGAGACGATGCCTACTTCCAGCAACGGCCTGTCCGGCGAGTCGTCCGCGGCCACCGGGTCTGCGGGCGAGGCGGACGACGCTGGCGAGCCGATTCCGGCGTCACTCGATCAAGACCTCCCGGTGGCCGTCGCGCCAGAAGAGGTCCCCGAGGATGCTCCTTTGGATCACCCTTCGCTCTACTTCAACCGAGAGCTCAGCTGGATCGACTTCAACCGGCGCGTGTTCTTTCAGGCCCTCGATCCACGCACGCCCCTGCTGGAGCGCGTGCGCTTCGTCGCCATCACGGCAAACAACCTGGACGAGTTCTACCGGAAGCGGATCGGAGGCCTCAAGCGCCAGATCGCCGCAGACGTCCGCGCGCTGTCTCCTGACGGTCGGTCGCCGCGCGAACAGCTGGACCTAACGCTCGGTGCCGTACGCGACATGCAGGTCGAACTGTCGCGCTTCTGGGAAGGCGAGCTTCGGCCGGAGCTGGAGGCCGAGAACGTGGTGGTCCGCGCGTACGACGCGCTCGAAGACGAGGAGCAGGCCGAGCTCGACAAGGTGTTCCGCGAGACCATCTTCCCGATCCTGACCCCGCTGGCGGTCGACTCAGGACACCCGTTCCCGTTTATCTCCAATCTGTCCCTGTCACTCGCCGTCACACTCCGCCACCCGGGTCGTCGCACGGAGCACTTCGCTCGCCTCAAGGTGCCAACGGGCCGAGGGCGGTTCCTACCGTTGTCCTCTAATCCGAATCATGTCGTCGCGGTCGAGGACGTGATCGCCAACAACGCCGACGAGCTGTTCCGGGGGATGGAGGTGGAGGGAGTCTATGCGTTTCGCGTGACTCGAAACGCGAGCGTGGAGAGGAATGAGGAGGAGGCGGACGATCTGCTGTCGATGATCTCGGAGGAGCTTCGGGAGCGACGTTTTTCGGATGTCGTCCGCCTAGAAGTCGAAGCAGACATGCCGAGCCGTGTCCGAGACCTCCTGCGCAGAGAGCTAGACCTCGATGCCCGCCGAGATGTCGTCGAAATCGATGGATTGCTCGACTTGGCCGGTCTCTTCGGACTGGCAGATATCGACCGGCCGGAGCTGAAAGACTTGCCCTGGGAGCCTGTGGTCCCAGTCCGCCTTCGCCACATGGCCCTGGAGGACGAGGAGGACATGTTCGGCGTCATCCGCCAGGGCGATCTCCTGGTTCACCACCCGTACGAGAGCTTCGCGGCTAGCACACAGCGGTTCATCGAAGAGGCGGCTGAAGACCCTCGCGTGCTCGCGATCAAGCTGACCCTCTACAGGACGAGCCACGACAGCCCAATCGTCCGTGCGCTCATCCGCGCTGCCGAGCGGGGCAAGCAGGTGGCCGCGCTCGTTGAGCTGAAGGCCCGCTTCGACGAGGAGAACAACATCGGCTGGGCGCAGCGGCTCGAAGAGGTCGGTGCCCACGTAGCCTACGGCCTGGTAGGCTTGAAGACTCACGCCAAGACCACCCTGGTGGTTCGTGAGGAACTCGACGGGCTAAGGACGTACTGCCACCTCGGAACGGGCAACTACAACCCCTCCACAGCTCGTTTCTACACGGACTTCGGCCTGTTCACGTGCCGCCCGGAAGTCGGCGAAGACCTGGTGGGGCTCTTCCACTTCCTGACCGGCTATGCGCCTGAGCAGGACTACCAGACGTTGGTTGTGGCGCCACGAGACCTCCGGGGTCGGTTCGTCGAACTGATCCGGCGGGAAGTCGAGCACGCCCGCGCAGGTCGAAAGGCACGGATCATCGCCAAGATGAACGCGCTCGACGACGTCCGCATCCTCAGGGAGCTGTACCAGGCGAGCCAGGCCGGCGTCGAGATCGACCTCATCGTCCGCGGACACACGCGCATGCGCCCGGGACTCGAGGGCTTCTCGGACAACGTTCGCATCGTCTCGATCATCGGCCGGTTTTTGGAGCACAGCCGCATCTACTACTTCCACAACGGAGGCGAGGAGGACATCCTCATCGGCTCCGCAGACTGGATGCGTCGCAACCTGGACGACCGCGTCGAGGTGGTCGTGCCCGTCCACGACCCCGAAGCGCGCAAGCGCCTCAAGCGGACGCTCAAGTTCTGCCTGGACGACAACCGCCAGGCGTGGGATCTGTCCTCAGACGGGCGGTATGCACTCCGGTGGCCAGGGGACAATGACGTGCGTGCGTTCCACGACACGCTCATGAGCCGCGCGCGCCGACGGACGGAGCAGGACGACGCCGCATGGTCGTTCTGATCCCTCCGCACCCTCGAGAGAACCTTCACACAAACAGCCGCTTGAGTTTTACATCCATGAGCCGTCTCGCCATCCTGGTCGCCTGCGCCTGCATCGCCCCGCTGGCGGCGTGTGGCGAACCGCCGCCGCCGTCCCCAGAGCAGGAGGCCGTGTTCGCGCAGGAGGTCGACGTGGAACTGATCGTGCCTGCCGTGCGCAACGCGATGAGCTTTACCGTGGACCGAGTCGAAGCCCCCGAGGGGGCGACGGTGCGCCTGGTGATGGACAACACCGAGACGTCGAGCCCGGCGATGATCCACAACGTGGTCATCGTCGAAACGGAGGAGGACCTCCGGCCCATCGCGGAGGAGGCCGCCCGCGTGCGCGACAACATCCCGGACAGCCCCGCCATCCTCGCGTACACCCCACTGGCGGGTCCAGGCCAGAAGACCGCCGTCGTGTTCACGATGCCGCCAGCGGGTGAGTATCCCTTCGTGTGCACGTATCCGGGCCACTGGGAGCGTATGCAAGGCGTGCTGGTCTCGACGCCCGCAGGCGCTTAGCCTTCCTTCATGGCTGCGTACACGTGGTTGCCCCACGCGTTGACTGTATGCCGCTCTAGGCGCAGGCCGGACCGCGCCAGCAGGCGTCGGTACCCCTCAGGGTCGAATGAGTGGTATTCGAACTCGACGCCGTCCATCTCGCCGATGGTCGAGCCCCGGGTTCCTCCGGACGTAAACAGCAGACGGCCTGCTGGCGCCAGCCACGTCGATATGCGTCCGAAGGCGTCTGCCTGGTCCTCCAGCGTGAGGTGAAACAAGACGCCCCACGCGACGATGCCGGCGAACGTGCCGGCATCGAAC